>CANGYF010000018.1 GCA_947458265.1 Betaproteobacteria bacterium | reverse complement strand
CGACCTCGTCAGCAGGGTTCGGCGCCTTTTCGCCGTGCATGGCGGCGTAGGCAAACACGAGCTTGACGATGTCGCGCGTGATCACGGCCGTGGCTGGCGCTCCACGGGCCTTGATCTTGGCGCACAGGGCACGCAAGTCCTCCGGCCGGATCTCGGCCATGCGTCGGTTCTGGAAGACCGGCAGGATGTCCCGGTCAATGACCGTCTTGCGCATGGCCCGGGTGCTGTCGGCCATCTTGTGCTCGGCCAGCCAGCGCCGGGTGAACTCGCCAAAGGTCTTGGCCTCGGTCCGTCGGATCTTCTCCCGCTGCTTTTCCTGGGCGGGGGAGATGCCCTGGGCGATCGCCCTGCGCGCCTCCATGCAGCGCTCGCGCGCCATCAGCAGCGAGATCCCGTCCTTCAAACCGTAGCGGCCGATCGTGAGCGTCTCGCGCCGCCCGTTCAGGCGGTAGTCCATCCTGAAGCTGATGGTGCCGCGGGGCGTGACCACCACGTAGAGGCCGTCGCGGTCGGCGACCTTGTAGAGCGCAGCCCGCGGCTTCAACCCTCGTAGCGTGCCATCTGACAGCATCGGCGAACCCTCCTTTGCGGAGAATTCTACCGCCAGTCAAAAGCTCCCGCTACGTAGCATCTAAGTGCTTGTCAGCGTTTGCGTTTTCCGGATTTCTCGTACCGTCAATCTCAACTGAAGCGAGACGGTAGAAGTTTTGACCACTCTGCAAGCTCATGATCTGCCGCCAGAACTGCCGTCTACCGGAACCGCATTCCCCCGATAGTCTTCGATAGACGCTGAAAGACGTTTTTCATTGCAAATCAAACACTTAGGAAATTTTCTCGACTGTCTTCGATAGTCCCCGAAAGACGCCGAATCATTCCCACTCAATCGTCGCCGGCGGCTTCCCCGAGATGTCGTACACCACGCGATTGATCCCGCGTACTTCATTGATGATCCGGTTTGACACCCGCCCGAGCAGCTCATGCGGCAGATGCGCCCAGTGCGCTGTCATGAAATCCTGGGTCTGCACCGCACGCAGCGCGACGACATACTCGTAGGTCCGCCCATCCCCCATCACGCCGACCGCCTTCACCGGCAGGAACACGGCGAAGGCCTGGCTGGTCAGGTCGTACCAGCTCTTGCCCTCGTGTGACGTCTTGCGCAGCTCGTCGATGAAGATGGCATCGGCACGACGCAGCAGCTCGGCGTATTCAGGCTTCACTTCACCCAGGATGCGCACGCCCAGCCCCGGCCCCGGGAACGGATGCCGGAACACCATCTCGCGCGGCAGCCCGAGTGCAAGGCCGAGCTCGCGCACCTCGTCCTTGAACAGCTCGCGCAGCGGCTCGAGCAGCTTCAGGTGCAGCGTATCGGGCAGGCCACCGACGTTGTGGTGGCTCTTGATGGTCGTGGCCTTCTTCGTCTTTGCACCAGCCGACTCGATTACGTCCGGATAGATCGTGCCCTGCGCCAGCCACTTTGCGTTCGGCAGCTTTGCAGCTTCTTCCTGGAACACATGCACGAACTCGCGGCCGATGATCTTGCGCTTGGCTTCCGGGTCGGCACAGCCTTCGAGCGCGCCGAGGAAGCGCGGGCCGGCGTCGATGCGGATCACCTTCACGCCGAGGTGGCGGTTGAGCGTCTCCATCACCTGGTCGCCCTCGCCCAGCCGCAGCAGGCCGGTGTCGACGAAGATGCAGGTCAAACGGTCGCCGATCGCCTTGTGGATAAGCGCGGCTGCCACGGCCGAATCGACGCCGCCGGACAGGCCGAGGATCACCTCCTCGCTGCCCACCTGCGCGCGCACCTTCTCGCTCGCCTCGGCGACGTAGTCGCTCATCACCCAGTCTGGGGCGCATTCGCAGATGTCGATGACGAAGCGCGCGAGGATGCGTGCGCCCTGCACCGTGTGCGTCACTTCCGGATGGAACTGCACGCCGTAGAAGTTACGCGCCTCATCGGCCATGCCGGCGATCGGGCAGCTGTCGGTCGAGGCCATCAGCTTGAAACCGGGCGGCAGTTCGGTGACCTTGTCGCCGTGGCTCATCCAGACATTGAGCAGGCCGTGCCCTTCGGCGTTGCGCGCGTCCTCGATGCCGTCGAGCAGCCAGGTGTGGCCGCGCGCCCGCACTTCGGCGAAGCCGAACTCGCGGTTCGTGCCGCTCTCGACCTTGCCGCCGAGCTGCTGCGCCATCGTCTGCATGCCGTAGCAGATGCCCAGCACCGGCACGCCGAGGTCGAACACCGCCTGCGGTGCGCGGTCGGTCGACTCTTCGTAGGCCGACATGTGGCTGCCGGACAGGATCACTCCCTTGGGCGCGATCCGGCGGATCTCGTCATCCGACAGGTCGCACGGATGTACTTCGCAGTACACGTTGGCCTCTCGCACGCGGCGTGCGATCAGCTGGGTCACCTGCGACCCGAAGTCGAGGATCAGGATGCAGTCATGGCTGGCCGCGCTCATCGTGCAGCGGCCATGCAGGAATCGTTCAACGCATCATTCCACACGGTAGTTCGGCGCTTCCTTGGTGATGGTGACGTCATGCACGTGCGATTCGCGCACGCCGGCCGCGGTGATCTCGACGAACTGCGCCTTGCGATGGATCTCGTCGATCGTCTCGCAGCCGAGGTAGCCCATGCTCGCGCGCAGGCCGCCCATCAGCTGGTGGATCACCACCAGCGCGCTGCCCTTGTAAGGCACCCGGCCCTCGACGCCTTCGGGCACCAGCTTCTCGATGCCGTCTTCCACGTCCTGGAAGTAGCGGTCGCTGGAGCCCTGCTGCATCGCGCCGAGCGAACCCATGCCGCGGTAGGACTTGTACGAACGGCCCTGGTAGAGCTCGATCTCTCCGGGCGCCTCGTCGGTGCCGGCGAACAGCCCGCCGAGCATCACCGCGTTCGCGCCGGCGGCCAGCGCTTTCGCGATGTCGCCGGAATAGCGGATGCCGCCGTCGCCGATCAGCGGGATACCGAGCGGGCGCAGCGCCTCGGATACGTTCATGATCGCGGTGATCTGCGGCACGCCGACCCCGGCGACGATGCGTGTGGTGCAGATCGAGCCGGGGCCGATGCCGACCTTCACCGCATCGGCGCCGGCCTCGACCAGCGCGAGCGCGCCAGCAGCGGTGGCGACGTTGCCGCCGACCACCTCGACGTTCGGGAAGCTCGTCTTCACCCAGCGCACGGTATCGAGCACGCCCTGCGCATGACCATGGGCGGTGTCGACGACGATCACGTCCACGCCTGCCTCGACCAGCATGGCAGCGCGCTCGCGGGTGCCGTCGCCAACGCCGATCGCGGCGCCGACCTGCAGGCGGTCCTGTCCGTCCTTGCTGGCGAGCGGATGCTCGACCGACTTGGTGATGTCCTTCACCGTGATCAGGCCGCGCAGGTTGAACTTGTCGTCGACCACCAGCACGCGCTCCAGGCGGTGCTGGTGCATCAGGGCCTTCGCCTCTTCGCGCCCGGCACCTTCACGCACTGTGACCAGTCGGTCGCGCGGGGTCATGATGTTGCGCACCGGCTGGTCGAGGCGGGTCTCGAAGCGAAGGTCGCGGTTGGTGACGATGCCGACCACCTTGCTGCCGTCGACCACCGGCAGGCCGGAGATCTTGTGCTGGCGGGTGAGCACCATCACCTCGCCGACGGTCATGTCGGGCGGGATGGTGATCGGATCCTTCACCACGCCGGATTCGAACCGCTTGACCTTGGTGACCTGCAGCGCCTGGTCGCGCGCCGACATGTTCTTGTGCAGGATGCCGATGCCGCCCGCCTGGGCGATCGCGATCGCCAGCCGGGCCTCGGTCACCGTATCCATGGCCGCAGACAGGACCGGGACGTTGAGCCGTATCCTGCGGGTCAACTGCGTCGAGAGGCTGACTTCCCGGGGCAGTACAGTGGAGTGGGCAGGCAGGAGCGAAACGTCGTCGAAGGTAAGCGCACGTTGAACGACAGGCATGCCGGAGACCCTTCCAAAGCCGCGATTATACGGTCCGGCCGACGCTGCGGACAATTGCTGCAGCCACGCGCGCACCGTGACGCAATGATTTGACCACGGCCCGCGCTGCCTTTACTGTCCTCCCATCAGGGCTGTCGCCCCCGCAACTGGTATTCGGACGCCCCCGGACGCGATCTGCCTGTCAATTTTTGCGCGCAAGCGCCGTTATCCGTTGGCGGGCGCGCTGAATCGTACGCCTGCTGCCGTCCGGAACGGGCGGCTGCCCTCCAGGGAGCACGCATGTCAAGCATCAAGGCCCTTTCGGCCGCCACACTGTCGATTGCGCTGCTGTTTTCCACGGCCGCGCCGGTGCTGGGCCAGATTTACAGCTGGACCGACGAGCAGGGACGGCGCCAGATTTCCGACCGTCCTCCGGAAGGTACTGTCAAAGACCTGAAGGTGAAGGGCGCCCGGGCGAACGGACCCACTGCGCCGAGCACCAGCGCGCCACTCACCAGTGCCACTACCAGCGCGCCAGTGCCCGGCAAGGGCCAGACACTGAACGAGAAGGCACTGGAGTTCAACAAGCGCCAGCTCGAGCGCGAGGAAAACCGGGTCAAGCAGGAGAAGGCGGAGGCGGAAGCCAAGGAACGCGCCCAGCGATGCGACCAGGCGCAGGCCTATGTGCGAAGCCTGCAGGCCGGTGGCCGGGCCACCCGTCTCGATCCCAAGACCGGCGAGCGGTTGTTCCTGGACGAGAAGGAGCGGGAGCGCGAAATCGTCGATGCCCGTCGTTCGGCCGATTCCTGGTGCAAACCGCCGTCTTCAGGGGCAGCGCCCGCGAACTGACCCGACAGGACCCTCGGCCCGGACACTTCTGCCGGGGCGGAGCGGTCAGGAAACAGCAGTCAGCGCAGTCGCGGTGCGCGCTGTTGCAGCAACACCCTCAGGCGCGCCGCCGCGGCGCTGCCGCTCGCTTGCCGCCAGCCGCCGGGGTACGGGCTGCCTGGACGCGATCACGACGCACTTCCTTCGCGTCGGCCGTGATCGGACGGTGGATCTCGACCCGGTCACGGTCGCGCAGCCGGTGATCCAGTTCGACCGCCCTGCCCCAGACGCCCACCTGTGCCGTCTTGGGATCGAGGTCCGGGTGCTGCTCGAGCAGGCCGGACCGCCGGATGGCCTGGGCGACCGTCGTTCCCTCGTCGACCGTCAGGGCGATGAGGGTCTGCCGTTGCGGCAGCGCGTAAACCACTTCAACTCGAAA
Organism: Betaproteobacteria bacterium; assembly: GCA_947458265.1. Classification (GTDB taxonomy): domain Bacteria; phylum Pseudomonadota; class Gammaproteobacteria; order Burkholderiales; family CAIKXV01; genus CAIKXV01. Next base: position 73,836 of record CANGYF010000018.1, on the reverse strand, counting down.
ATCACTCATTGTTTGCCGTAGACCTGTTCGGCCCGCTTCACGAACGCATCGACGAAGGTGTTCGCTATGTGATTGAACACCGGTGAAAGCAACTTCTCAAGGATCCGGCTCGCAAATTCATAATGGAGACGGAACTCGATCTTGCAAGCCTCCTGACCCAGGGCCTTGAACCGCCAGGACCCGTCAAGCTGCCGGAACGGTCCGTCAACGAGTTTCACGTCGATCGACTCCGGTTCGACCCGGGTGTTTTCCGTCGTGAAACTCTGGCGAACCCGGTGGTAATCGATCATCACAGTCGCGCGAAGCCTGGCCCCGCTGCGGTCGGAGACCGAACTGCCACCGCACCACGGCAGGAACGCCGGGTAATCCTCTACCCGGTCGACCAGCCTGAACATCTGTTCCGGTGTGTACTGCACCAGGACCGACTTTTCTACCAATGCCATCTAGCCGATCCGTCACTTTTGAAAGCAGTCCGACACCACCTGGCTGCGCATGACCACCAACCGATGTGCCTCGCCTGGGCGCATGCCTTGCGGCTGGCGTTTCCGGCTGGCGGTTCCGGCTCGCGTTTTGCGAGCGAATGCTGCACTGTACTGGTGCGGCATGGATGCCGTGCTGCAACATCGAGGCGCGCGGCGGTATGCCGCGCAAAAGCTCGTAGAATAACGGGTTTCCGCGATTTTCTCACCCCCTTTTGCTGTGCACCGCGCATCCGCGGGCGCCGTTGTGGTGCCTGGCGTGGCTTCCGGACCGCCCCAGACCCCGATTCCTGCGCCGTAACACCCCCCGAGCTGACATGCGCCTGGCAGAAAACCGAAAAGCCTCCCACGACTACTTCATCGAAGAGCGCTACGAGGCCGGCCTCGCCCTGATGGGCTGGGAAGTGAAGGCCATCCGCGCCGGCCGGTCGCAGTTGAAGGAGGCGTATGTCGTGGTCCGCAGCGGCGAAGTGTTCCTGATCGGCTGCCACATCAGCCCGCTCACTTCGGCCTCGACCCACGTGCTGCCGGACCCGACGCGTACCCGCAAGCTGCTGCTGCATGCCGAGGAGATCTCGACGCTGATCGGCAAGGTAGACAGGGCCGGCTACACGCTGGTGCCGCTCGACCTGCACCTGACGCGCGGCCGGGTGAAGCTCGCGGTCGGCCTGGCCAAGGGCAAGAAGCAGCACGACAAGCGCGCCAGCGAGAAAGATCGAGAATGGGAGCGGCAGAAGCAGCGCCTGATGCGGGTGTGAGGATGCAGGGACGATGCTTCGGTGCGCCCGGCAACCGGCCACCTGCGGTAAGGTAGATGGTCATGGTTCGCACGCTCTTCTTCCTGAACATCGCCGGGTTCCTGGCACAGTTCTTCTACGGCGACTTCCTGCTCATCTGGTTCGCCCTCTGGCCGCCCGGGCCGGACGCCGGGCCGCACTTCATGCCGTGGCAGCTGGTCTCATACAGCTTCCTGCATGGCGGCATCCTGCACCTGGGCGTGAACATGCTCGCGCTCTGGATGTTCGGGCGCGACGTGGAGCGGGTGCTCGGCAGCAGGCGCTTTCTGCAGTACTACATCGCCTGCGTGGTGTCGGCGGCGCTGCTGCAACTGCTGGTCGCCTATGCCGGCGCGACGCCCTACCCCACGGTCGGTGCTTCCGGGGGCGTGTTCGGCGTGCTGCTCGCCTATGGCCTGTTCTTCCCGTACCGGCGGCTGATGCTGCTGTTCCCGCCGATCCCGATGCCGGCCTGGCTGTTCGTCTCGCTGTATGCGGCGCTCGAACTGGTGCTCGGCGTCACCGGGACTCAGGCCGGGGTCGCGCATTTCGCGCACCTGGGCGGGATGCTGGGCGGGTACCTGCTGCTGCAGCTGGGACGAAAACGGCCGAGATGACCGCGGTCCTTGTGACTGCTTGAGGGTGGATGCCCGGGGCAGCACGTGATCACTGCTATCGGATCGTGCTGCCCGCAGGCGGCGCCGTGGCTGGCGAGGTCGGCCCGACAGCCATCCAGTATCCCGAGCGGGAGTCGCGCACGATCGACGGTGCGCCACTCGCGACGAACAGCCAACCCACATATGCCTCCGGCTCGCGCAGGGTGAGGCCGGGCCTGGGCACCCTCAGCATCGGCCGCTCCATGGAGAGGCTGTGCACGCCGACGATGCCACCATCCTGCGTGCGAATGAGTCCCCACTCGGCACTACGCCGCATCGGGTCCCGATACACCTTGCGCAGGTGCCTTCGCACGCCCGGCGTGCGTGGATCGCGCACCAGATCTTCGAGCGTGCGTGGCCAGGGCTGCGGCACATTCGGTGCGACTGCGCGATACGACTCGATCGCCCGCGCGAACTCGTTGCCGGCGAAGACCAGCTCGGCCTCCATCTCGCGCCGCTGCTCGACGCGCCAGACGATGGCAGTGGCGGTCGCCGTGATGCCGGCCAGCGCCAGGAGAAAGAGCACTGCGAGGTAGGTGAAGCCGCCGCAACGGCCGAGCCGGCTCACCGCGGTGCGCGCACGGCCGGGCATGACTGCAGCGCCGATTCGAAGAACGCCGAGCTGGTCTTCGCCGGCAACGAGTTCGCGCGGCGCGTCACCAGTCCTCATAGCGCGATCCATCCCGGGCAACGCCCGATGCGCCGCTTCGAAGATCGAACACGCGACCACCGGCTGCAGAAAGGTCGCGTGGCGGCACGAGGGTCCAGGTTGCACTGCTCTCGGTGAGCGGATCATGGGGAAGGCTGCGCAGGTAGCCTTCCCGGACGAGATCGTCGAGCCCGTCGGGATAGCGTCCGCGATCGGCGCGGTAGCGGTCTATCGCTTCACGCGCCGTGGTCAGGTTCTGCTTCAGGACTGCCTCCTTGGAGCGCTGCACGCTGGTCTGGTAGCGCGGCAGCGCCACCGACAGCAGCAGAGCGATGATGGCGAACACGACGAGCAGTTCGATCAGCGTGAAGCCCGACGCGCGGCGCTTACCATTCACGGTAGGGGATGCCATTCAGGCCTCTCGCTTCCGACTGCACGAACACATCGAAGACGTCGTCACCTTCGCGCGGATGGTCGGGCGGGCTGGCATAGCTGCGCCTGCCCCAGGTGCGTGCCGGCGGCGTGGATGGATCGGTCCACATCGGATTGCGCGGCATGCGGCGCATGAAGTAGATCATCGACTTGTTCGGACTCTTCGTATCGACGACCCCGTCTGTCAGCACGTCGAGCGTGGGCGGATAACCGCTCTCCCCGACCTTGCGCGGGATGCGTCCCTCTTCATGCGCGCGCTTGTAGGCATCGATGCCCTCGCGTATCTGGCGTAGCGCGACGCGCAACTCCTGCTCCTTCGTGCGGACGACGGCACGCTCCGCGAGCGGCAGCGTCACCGCAGCCAGCACGGACACGATGGCCACGGTGACAAGCAGCTCGATCAGCGTGAAGCCGCGCATGCGCCACCGCGCGCGCGGCAGCGAGGTGCCAGGTGGGCCCGATCCCTCGGGCCGCGCCGGGTGGCTCGCCGCGATCATGTACGCAGGCGAAGGTCGGTGAAGCGCAGGGGTGCCCGCGCTGGATCGAGCGCCGCCCCCGCTGCCGGCTTCGTGGCGGGAGCTGGCGGTGCAGGCGGGCCCGAAGGCGCCGGGGCATCGGGCGGCCCGAAAGGCAGCAGCGGCAGTTCGAGCGGCAGCGATGGGGCACTGGAGTCGCCTGGCTCGAGCGCTGCGGGCTGGCCTGGCGCCGATGCAGGAGGTTTCGTGGCCATCGGCACCTTGACGGAGGCACCGGGCCGTACCGTCAGCGCACGCGAACCCACGGCCGCCTCGGTGCCGGCCGAGAACTCCTGGATGCTCGACTCCACCGCCGGGACATTACGCACCACGCGCGGCGTCATCAGCAGAACCACCTCGCTCTTGCGCACGTCGGTGCGGTTCGTACCGAACAGGCGGCCGACCACCGGCAGTTCGCCGATCAGCGGGATGCGCACTGCGCTGCGCCGGTCCTCGTCGCTGATCAGCCCGGCGAGCACCTGGGTCTCGTTGTTTCGCAGACGCAGCACGGTGGATGCATTGCGCGTGCCGAGCTGGTAGGTGAGCGTTCCGGTGCGGCTGGTCACCTCGCGCACGATGCTGCTCACTTCCAGGGACACCCGGATCGACACGTCCGAGTCGAGCGTGATCGTCGGTTCCACGTCGAGCTTGATGCCGACGTCAAGGTAGTTCACCGCCTCGGAGACGCCGACGTTCGCCGTCGACGTGGTGGTGATCACCGGCACCCGGTCGCCGATGTGCACCCTCGCCTTCTCGCGGTTCTTCACCCGGATGCGCGGATTGGCGAGGATGTTGCTGTCGCCCAGTTCCGCGCGCGCATTGAGCTGCGGGTTGTTGATGCCGATCTGGCTGCTGCTGATGCCGCGCAGCTGGTTGAGCGTCAACTGGGTCGTGGTGGTGGTCAGGTTCGGGGAAGTCACCGTCTGCCCACCCGGGAGGGTCGTGATGGTCGTGGGATTCGGGACGATGTTGAGCACCGTGAACTGGTTGGGGAACAGGACGCCGAGGTCGCGCAGCCGGGACATGTTGACCTCGAGCACCTCGAGTTCGAGCACGACTTCGGGTTCAGGCAGGTCCTGGGCGGACACCAGCTTCTCGGCGACGCGGATCGCGTCGGCCGTGTCGCGGATGGTGACCATGTTCAGCTTCTCGTCGATGAAGATGTCGCGCGTGCGAACGATCGTACGCAGCAGGTTGGCGGTCGTCTTCGCGTCCGCATTGGCCAGGTAGAAAGTGCGCACGGACAGCGACTGGTATTCCTTCTGCTTGCCCGGGGTGTTCGGATAGATCAGCACCGTGTTCTCGTTCATCACCAGCAGGTCGAGCTGGTTGGTGCGGATGAGGATGTTCATCGCATCCTCGATCGTGGTGTTGCGCAGGAACACCGTCGCGCGCAGGTCCGCACGCACGTCGCGATCGAACACGAAGTTGATGCCGCTGGTGCGCGCGAGCACGTCGAAGATCGCACGCAGGTTGGCGTCCCTGAACTCGAGGGTCAGCGGCCTGCGAAACGCCGGACCCAATCCGTCCCCCGCCGCGAGCGCGGTTCGCTCTGCACGTTCGGCAACCTGGCGGCGCAGCTTCAGCGCCTCGGCGTGGGAAGGGTTCTCGGCGAGCACGATCCGCAGGCGCGCCAGGGCCTCCTCGAGGCGGTTGGCCATCGCGGCAGTCGATGCCTCGCGCACCAGCACCTCGTGGCGCAGTGATCGACGGATCTCCTCCATGCCGGCCAGCGCCCGGTCGTGCGCGGGTTCCAGCCGCAGCACGCGCGCATACAACCCGCTGGCGGTGTCGAAGTCCCCGCGCTCGCGGGCTTCATCGGCCTGGGTCGTCCAGGTCGTCAGCAGGGCACCGCGGGTGCGGGTGAGGTAGAGGCGGTACTCGGTGTTGCGCGGCTCGATGGTGATCGCACGTTCGAGTTCCACCAGGCCCGCCTCCGGATTGCCCTTCTCCACGAGTTCCTTGCCGCGTGCGAATGCCGCCGCCGCACCGGTCGGCATCATGGAGCGTGCGGCATCGCAGCCGGAGAGCACCAGCCCGACGACGAGCAGGAACGCGGCAGCCAGGGGTCTTGCACAGGTGCGTGTGTCGGAGGTATTCATGGTTGTCCCGTTCCGATCATCATGACTTGGCGTTCATTCAGGGGTATGTAGGTCAGCACGACTTCCGTCGCACGGATCTCCTCGACGCGGTAGGTGTTCTCGACCACCTCGCCCACCGCCAGCACGAAAGTGCGTTCCTGCCGGGTGACGAAGACGACGGTGCGCCCGTCCTGGATCGACATGCCGAAGTAGGCATAGGGAATCGGCGGCGGGACCGGACGCGGCGCAGGTGCGGCCTGCGCGGTCGCTGCCAGTGGCGGCGCCTTGGGCGCAGGCGGGTTCCAGTCCATGCGCGCGAACGGATCCTCGCCCATACCTTGCGTCTCACCGACCTTGCGTTCGGCGCGATCGATGCGCAGTTCGCGCTCGCCGCCCGGCTCCGCGGGTGCGCCCGTGCGCGGTGGCGCTCCTTCGGCACCTGACCGTGGCGCCTGCCTCGGACGCACGACTGCGGAGGCCACGTCGGGCTCCTCCGTCCCGGCGAACCATTCGAACCATGCCACCAGGCCCACCGTGGCCAGCAGCAGCGGCAGCAGCACCCTCCAGCGCGCACGGGCGGCCGGGGCACTCATCGGGGGCGCACGTACAACGAGAACTCGACCACGGATTCGAGGCCTGTCGCGCCGACCGCCTCACGCCTGAACTCGACGCCGTCGAGCGCCAGTGAAGGAAGCTGGGCCAGCGCCTGCTCGACGAATGCCCTCAGTTGCCGGTAGGTGCCGCGCACCGGGAGCTTCATCTGGTAACGCATCACCGTGCCACCCGCCTCGTCGACCAGCCGGTACTGGCCCTGTTCCAGTGCCAGCTGCTGCTTGCCTGCGATCTCGAGCAAGGTCCGGATCACCGTCGGGATCTCTCCGGCTTCCGGGAAGCCGGCGTAGAACTCGTCCAGCCGCGCGGCCGGCGGCGGGCGTACCTCCACGGCCTGCGGAGGACGGCCCTTGGCCTGCCTGGCGGCCTCGGCCACCGCTGCGCGTTCGAGGTCGAGCGCCGACTCGAGCCAGAAGCCCGAATAGCAGAGGCCTCCGACGCCGGCGAGCAGCAGCAGGCCACCGGCCAGCCCCGTCCAGCCGACGGAATGGACGAGGCCACCCAGCATCCAGCCGATGCGTGGCCCGAGGCTGGAGACCGCGCCCCGGAGGCGTGTCGTGGCGCCCGGGCTCACGGCCGCAGCCGCCACTGGGTGACCGCCACGAAGCGCACCGGGCGCTGTGCGTCCTGCACCAGGGTCTCGTGCGATTCCAGGCGTACACCCGCCAGCGCCGGCTGCTGCTGCAGCAGATCGAGGTAGGCAAGCACGGCGGGCAGGGAACGACCCTCGCCGGACAGCCTGACCGTCTCGTCCTGGAGATCGGGCTGCAGTGCCAGCAGTGTCACCGAAGCGTCTGTGGACTGCTCGATCGCGTCGAACAGCCCGGACCAGGGAAGATTCAGCTGGTCGGCGATGCGGTTCGCCAGCGCCATTTCGCGCAATCGCTCCGGCGGCATCGCGGTATCCGCGACCTCTGCGCGACTGCGCGGTTCAGGACCCTTGCGTACCGCTTCCGCCTGGATCCGCACCGATGCGCGCTCTTCCTGTACGGCGTTGATCGACCAGACCGCAGCCACTGCCGCGACGAGACCGGACGTGAGCAGCACCATCGAGCGTTGCCGCGACTGCGTGCGCGAGCCGGCGAAATCGATCTCGAAGCGGGCCATGGGTCAGGCACCCATCCATTCAAGGGGCCAGCGGAGATCCCCGCTTTCGAGGACTCGCTGCCCCGACGCTGTCAGCGATGCGGCCTGGCCGATTCCGCCCTTCGACGCCGGCGCGATGCAGGCGAGCACGTGTACGTCGGACAACTCGTCTGCAACGAGCGCCGTCTCTCGCGCCAGCACGTCCGCAACCCCGGCAAGAATCCCCTCCGGGCGCATCGGCACGCATCGCGCTGCGAGCCAGCTCCCGCGATTCACCAGCCCGAGGAATACGTCCGTGCCATCCGCCACCACGATCCATGCGGCCCGCTTCGATGACTTGCGCAGCATCCGGTCGATGCATGCTCCCGCAGTCGGGCGGATGGGCCCAGGCTGCACGCCTGCCCGTCCACAGGCACCGAGGATGCTCGAAAGCAGGTTGCCCGGGACCGCCACGGCGAGCGCGCCACACTGGTAGCCGCCTTCGGCGAGTTCGATGCGCCAGTCGCGCGCAACCGGCCCGTACACCGATTCGAACCGCGCCCTGGCCAGCGCCGCACGGTATTCGCGCGAGGTCACGCCCTCCACCCAGCCGACGACCTCGAAGCGGCAGGTACCGGTCGCGAGCTCGAACGACACGCTCCGCCCGCGCATACCCAGGACGCAGAGCAGTGCATGCAGTACGCTCTCGAGGCAGTCTGGCGCACCCCGCGCTGCCGCTGGGTTGTAGGGCACGGACGGCGCGGGGACTGCCGTCGCCAGCGGATCGTGCGCCTGGACAGTAGCCTGTCCGATGCGCAGCATCAGCTGCCTACTGGACCAGCGTGACACGATTGACCTCCTCCAGCGTGGTGTGGCCGCTGGCCACCAGGCTCAGCGCGGAATCGCGCAGGAAGCGCGTTCCGCTGCGGCGAGCGGCCTCCTTGATGGTGCGCAGCGATGCTCGCTCCACGATCAGCTCGCGCAGCTCGTCGTTCAGCGTAAGCAGCTCGGCGATGCCCTTGCGTCCGCGATAGCCCGTGCCGCGGCAGATGCCGCAACCGCTGCCGTGCCTGAAGCGGAATCCTTCGATGTCCGCCGCGCCCAGCCGCGATCGCTCGAGCAGCTCGGCTGGCGGCACGTAGTCTGCCGCACAGTGGTCGCAGATCACGCGCACCAGGCGCTGGGCCATCACGCCATTGAGGGCCGACACGAAGCTGTATGCATCCACGCCCATGTGCAGGAACCTGCCCAGCACGTCGAACACACTGTTGGCGTGCACGGTCGTGAACACCAGGTGCCCGGTCAGGGCGGACTGGATGGCGATCTGCGCCGTCTCCGGATCTCGGATCTCCCCCACCATGATCTTGTCGGGATCGTGGCGCAGGATGGACCTCAGTCCGCGCGCGAAGGTGAGTCCCTTGCGCTCGTTGACCGGGATCTGCAGGATGCCTGGCAGCTGGTACTCGACCGGGTCCTCGATGGTGATGATCTTGTCCCGCCCGGAATTGATCTCCGACAGCGCGGCATACAGCGTGGTCGTCTTGCCGCTGCCGGTCGGCCCGGTCACCAGCACCATGCCGTAGGGTTCTGCGGACAGGCGGCGCAGTTCCAGCAGCGATTCGTCGTCGAAGCCGAGGAAGTCGAGGCGCAACCCCTTGCCCTTGTCGCCCAGCGACTGCTTGTCGAGGATTCGCAGCACCGCGTCCTCGCCGAACACGCTGGGCATGATCGACACGCGGAAGTCGACCTCGCGCGCGCGGATGGACACCCTGAATCGGCCGTCCTGCGGGACCCTACGCTCGGCGATGTCGAGTTCGGACATCACCTTGAGCCGCGAGATGGCCTGCTCGGCGAACGCCACGCCCGGGATGCGGGCGACCTCGTTGAGCACGCCGTCGATCCGGTACTTGATCGTCAGGCCCTCAGCCGAGGTTTCCAGGTGCACGTCGCTGACGCCGCTCTTCAGCGCGTCGTGAAGCGTCGAATGGACCAGCTTGACGACCGGGCTGGCGCCATCGCTGATCGCCTCGAGCGAGACGTCCTCGACGACGATGCCGGAACCGTCCGGCGCCGCGTCGTCGGAGACGATGCCCTCCATCGCGCGGATGGATGTCTCGTGCCTCGACAGGAAGGCGGCCAGGTCTGCGTGGTGCGCGACGCAGGTGCGGGCGGATGCGCCGGCCTTCTGCAGCAGCCATCCACGCACCGTGTCGGAGAACGGATCCGCGAATGCCACCACGACCGCCCCGTCGACCGAACGCAGGGCAACGCACTCGCGGCGCACAGCATCCGCATACGGGATCAGGTCGAAGGCGGGCGCATGTGCATTCAGCTCCGCCATCGGCATCGGGTCGTAGCGCAGTGCGCTGGCGAGTGCCTCGACGAACGCGTCGGGCGACGTTCCCGCACGCTCTTCCAGTTCGACCAGCGGCCGGCGGCCGGTCGCGACAGCCCTTGTCCGCGCCGCACGGAAATCCGACGGGGACAATCCCGGGCGCACCAGGGCGGTTTCCGGCGCGCTCACGGTATCGTCCCCGCAAGTTCGAAGATGGGCATGTACATCAGGAGTACGACGGTGCCGATGATGGCGCCGATGAAGACCATGAGTAGCGGCTCGAGCAGCTTGATGAACCAGTCGAGCCAGCGGGTCACTTCGTCCTCGTAGATGCGGCCGGTGCGCTCGAACATCTCCGCCATCTGTCCGGTACGCTCGCCCACGCGCAACATGCGAGCGGCGATCGGCGTGGTCAACCCGTGGGCGGCCAGTGCGGAAGACAGCGGCTCGCCGTCACGCACCTGCGCGCGGGCAAAGTCGACGCCGTCTGCCAGCACCGCCGGCAACATGCCGCGCGCCATGTCGAGGGCCGTCAGGGCCGGGATGCCGCTTCGCAGCAGCATGCCCACCGTGCGATAGAAGCGGCCCAGGAAGTAGACCTGTACGCGGTCACGGATCGGCCCGATGCGCCAGAAGGGCCGCACGAACGCACCGCGCAGCTCCTTCGACGAAAGGCCGAGCCATCCCAGCACGACGGCGACCGCGACCGCGCCGGCCACGAGCCCCTGCCGACCGTCGATGAACGAACCCCAGCCGAGCAGCATCCGCGAGGCCCAGGGCAGATCCTTGCCCATGTCGCCATAGATCGTGCTGAAGCGCGGCACCAGGTAGACCAGCAGGAACAGCGCAACGAGGCTGCCGACGCCGATCAGCAGCAGCGGATAGATCGACGCGCTGATCACGGTGCGCTTGAGCAGGTCGGCCTGCGCCTGGTAGGACACGAAGCGGCCCAGCGCCTCCGGCAGGTCGCCCGTCTGCTCGCTGGCCCGGATGGTCGCGACATACAAGGCCGGAAACGCCTCCGGCTGGCGATCGAGCGCCTGCGACAGGCTGCGCCCCTCCCGCAGGTCGTGGACGAGCCGGTTCTGCACCGCGCGCACCGGCGCGCGAGGCTCCTTTTCGACAAGTGCGTCGAGCGACTCGGTGAGCGAGAGGCCCGCCTCGAGCAGGGAAAGCAGTTCGCGGCTGAACGGAAGCAGCGGGAACGCTGTTCGCGCACTGCCCAGGGCGAACCTGCCCGTGCGGCTTTCGCGCGCAGACAGCACGCGATAGCCCCGCGCTTCGGCTTGCAGTACGGCCGCGGGCACGTCGACATGCTCGGCAGAGAACGTCTCGAACTGCCCGGCACGGCTCACCGCCTTTATCTCGACCTGCATCGTTCAGTCATCGATTACCGGTTAGTGATGTCCGCGCCCTCGTCGACACCGCCGGGCTGCCCGTCACGACCGAACGAGAAAAGATCGTACTCGCCCTGTTCGCCCGGACTCCGGTACTGGTACGCGCGGCCCCAAGGATCGTTCGGCAATGCCTTGGACAGGTAGGGGCCGTCCCACTTCGGCTCGTTGCCGGGCCGTGCGTTCAGGGCGGCAAGACCCTGCTCGGTCGTCGGGTAGCGGCCGGTATCCAGGCGGTACTGGTCCAGCGCCCTCGCAATCGCCTCGATCTGCGTGCGCGCGGTCTTGACCTCGGATTTTCCGATCTGACTGAAGTACTTGGGCCCGACATACCCGGCGAGCAGGCCGAGGATGACCATCACCACGAGCAGTTCGAGCAGCGTGAAGCCGTGGCCGCGATGCCCACGGCTGCAGGCCGCGCGTGGGCAGCGGGAGTGGTGTCTGGAGGATTCTGGGAAGCGGCGGGGAATCATGGTGGTCGGCTGGACCCGGTTGCGCGGAGCAGCGGATGGGAAGCGATGCGCCTGCAAGCCCGCGCGTGGGTTTCGGATCGCGGAGGTCACTTCTCGCCCCGGCATGTGACCGGGGTGTCTGGGTGACTGGGTGTCTGGGTGACTGGCAGAACAGTGTCATCGAGCCGCATTGGCGCCCCAGGGGCGCAAATGCGTGAACCAGCGGTCGGCGGGGGACAGGCCAGACCGTGCGGAGCCTTAAAGCTGCTGCTGGCCCTAGTCTACCCGTCGCCGAGCGCCTTGCGGGCAAGATCGCTGCCGGCAAAGCGCGCAGCAGCGTGACTGCGTCCGGCGTGCCCTCGATGAAGTCACCACCGGGTGGGGCCCGACACAACTGGCTGCCGTAGAAGCTGAGGCCCCGGTTGGCATCGGTCCCGGATCCGGGTGCTACGGTGCCCGCGGCCGTCAGGTGCTATCGTCGCAGTTGTTTCATATCGATCCGACAGACCCATCGGGAGCATTGACCGGATGCAAGCACAATCCCTCCAGACCCTTCTGCGCACCTGCGCCGCGCGCGGCTACCGCGCTGGCACGACCGCACTCGCCCTGCTCGCACTCGCCGTCGCGCTGCCCGCGCACGGCCAGAAATACCCCGAGAAGCCGATCCGCCTGGTCGTGCCGTTCGCGCCCGGCGGCGGCGCGGACATCTTCGGCCGCCTGGTGGCACAGCGGCTGACCGAGACCCTGGGCACGATGGTGGTCGAGAACCGGCCGGGTGCGGGCAGTACCGTGGGCATCGAGTTCGTCGCCAGGGCGCCCGCGGATGGCTACACGCTGCTGCTGTCCTCGGCGGCGTTCAGCGCCGCCGCGGCGCTGTATCCGAAGCTGGGCTACGACCCGGTGAAGGACTTCGCCCCGATCTCGGTGGTGACCACCGTACCGCTGGTCGTGGTCACCCATCCGTCGCTGCCGGTGAAGACGGTGCTCGACCTGGTGAAGCTCGCGAAGGCCAAGCCGGGCGAGCTGCTGTACTCGACGGCCGGCCCGGGCAGCCTGATCCACCTGGCTGGTGAATCGTTCATGGCTGCCACCCAGACCCGAATGACCCAGGTGCCCTACAAGGGCGGTGGTCAGGCGATGACCGGCGTGCTGACCGGCGAGACGCAGGTCATGTTCGCCACCATCGAGACCGTGATGGCGCAGATCCGGGCCGGCAAGCTGCGCGCGGTCGCGATGACCACCGCGGAGCGGTCGCCTGCGCTGCCCAACGTGCAGACGGTCGGTGAACAGGGCCTGAAGGGCTACGAGGCGCAGGGCTGGTTCGCGCTGTTCGCGCCCGCTGGCACATCCGGCGACATCATCGGCCGCATCCAGGGCGAGGTCGCCCGCGCGATGAAGGTGCCGGAGTTCCGCGAGCGTTTCCTGAACGAAGGCGCGGTGCCGGTCGGCGGGCCGCCGGCGCAGCTCGACAAGCTCGTGCGCGGCGAGATCGCGATGTGGGCGCGGTTGGTCAAGGAAGCGAAGATCAAGGTGGATTGAGCATGGGCCGGACGATCGACGCGCTGGCGGCGCACGCCGCCGACACCCGGTGGGACGACCTGCCGCCAGCGGTACAGCACCATGCGCGGCTGGTGCTGCTGGACACCCTTGGCGTGATGCTGGCCGGTGCGCTGCAGCCGGAGGTCGTGCAGTTGCGCCGGGCACTGCTGGCCAGTGGTTCGACGCATCCAGAAGCGACGCTGGTGACTTCGCCGCAGGTGCGCACCGACGCGCGCACCGCAGCGCTGCTCAACGGCATCGCCGGTCGCTCGGTGGAACTGTGCGAAGGCCATCGCTTCGTATCCTGCCAGGCCGGCGTACAGGTCCTGCCGGCGGTGCTGGCCGTCGGCGAGCGCATGAAGGCACCGGGCGCGCAATTGCTGACCGCGCTGGTCGTCGGCTACGATATCGGCGTTCGACTGGGCGCAGGCCTGGTCGCCCGTCCGCTGGCACACCAGAACGGACAGACGGCGATGCTCGGCGCGATCGCGGCTGCAGCCCGGCTGCAGAGCCTGGACGCCATCGGTATCGGCCGTGCGATGCGCATCGGCGCCCCGCTCGTGCTGGTGCCCTCCTATTCGCACACTGTCGCTGGTGCCACGGCGCTCAATGTCGCCGGCGGCATGAGCGGTTTCAACGGGGCGCTCGCCGCCGAGCTGGTCACCGCCGGCTTCACCGGACGCGAGGACGCGGTCGAGGAAGCGCTGGCGCAACTGGTGGGCGATGGTTTCGATCCGGACCCGGTAACCGAGGAACTGGGCACGCGCTGGGAGATCACGCGGAACCACTTCCGCTTGCGCGCCTGCTGCAACCCGATCTACTCGGCACTGGACGCCCTCGAGGCTGCACTCGCGGAGCTGGCCCCGGAGCCCGGCATGGTCGAGCGCATCGATGTCGAGACCTATGCCTTCGCCTCGGTGATGAACGATCCGTCGCCGACCAACTACTTCGCTTCCAAGTATTCGCTGCCGCATGCAGCAGCGGCGCTGGTGCTGCTCGGCCATGCAGGCTACCAGGCGTTCACCGCGGACAAGGTCGACGACCCGGCTTTCGCGGCGCTGCGCCGGAAGGTGTTCATCCGCGAGGATCCTGCGTTCACTGCCCGGGTGCCCCGCCTGAAGCCGGCCCGGGTCACGCTCACGCTGGCCGACGGCCGCAGCAGCACCCATGTCGTCGAGAGCGCTCGCGGCGACTTCCAGAACCCGCATCCGGAGTCGGCACTGCGCGCGAAGTTCCGCGAACTCGCCGGGCTCGTGCTGACCGCCGAGGGGGTGGCAGGGGTCGAGGCGGCGGTCGATCGTGCGCACGAATGGCGCGACATCGGCGAACTGCATGCCCTGATCGGGCGCTACGGCTCTGCCTGAATACTACGGCTCTGCCTGAGCGCTCCCCTGCGGCTCGAGCGGGCTGCCGGCGCGCAGCGCGGCGGCATGGCGGGCCTGGGCGCGACCGACGTCGTCGTCCAGCACCTCGAGCAGCGTCGAGATCCAGCGCGCCGGGATCCGCTCGCCGATGAACACGATGCGGGTCCGGCGGTCTTCCGACGGCCAGCGATCCAGCCACTGCGGCGGATGCACGACATGCTGCACGCCATGCAGCACCGCCGGGCGCCCCGGCTCCTCGACGACGTCGACGATGCCCTTCACCCGGAGCAGGCGGTCGCCACAGTGCTCCATCAGCCCCTCGAGGAACAGCGCCAGCGTCAGCGCATGCAGTGGCCGCTCGCGCACCAGGCACCAGGAACCGATGTCCGGATCATGCACGGCCGTCGGCGCGCCGCCCGTCAGGCCTGCGATCGACGGCGCCAGCGCCTCGTCGATGCGCAGGAAACCGGCCCGTCGCGCCGGCGCGGTGCCAGTCTCGCCATCGAACAGCGTCGACGCCGCGATCTCGCCCTGCTGCACCTGGAACCGGCGCGCACCCGGATTCAATCCTTCGAGCCGATCGAGCAGCCCGGCCGCGGGCGGCGCGAGATCGCCCTTGGTCAGCAGGATGCGGTCGGCGACCTGCACCTGCCGCGTCGACTGGCGGTGGCGGGCGAGCGTGTCCAGGCCGAGCACCGAGTCGACGGTGGTGACCACCACTCCGAGCACGTAGAGCCCGGCGAGGTCGCGGTCGATCATCAGCGCCTGCAGGATCGCGGCCGGATCGGCGAGGCCGGAGGTCTCGATCAGCACCCGCTCGAACGGCGGCAACTCGCCTGCCGCGCGCCGCCGTGCCATGTCGCGCAGCGTCATCACCAGGTCGCTGCGCACCTTGCAGCACAGGCATCCGGTGGTCAGCTCGATGAAGTTCTCGTCGCTCGACTCGATCAGGTCATGGTCGATGCCGATCTCGCCGAACTCGTTGATGATCACCGCGGTGCGACCCATGGCCGGGTCGCGCAGCAAGCGGCGCATCAGCGTCGTCTTGCCGCTGCCCAGGAAGCCGGTGATGACCGAGACGGGCGTTGCTACCGTCATGGGGTGCCCCCGCTGCCTGCGCCGATGCCGATGCGCACCCGCGCCACCGCAGCGACGCCGAGCCCTTCCCTGAGGCTGCGCAGAAGGCCCAGCGTCGATGCGCACGGCTTGCGTCGCAGCACCGGCCCTGCGCCCGGCGCGCCCTGGCCGTGCCATTGCAGCCACCAGTGGAACGGCTCGTCGTCGAGCGCGGCCTCGATCACCGCGAGCGACGTCCCATCCGGCAGCACGAGCCAGGCCTGGAGCGGCGCCTGCATCGCGTCATCCCGGGCACGCGGGGCCAGCACCGCCGCGCACTGCCAGAGTTCGAGGCTGGCCCGCAGCAGGTCGTCGAGCTGCTGCGCAGTCATGGACGCGTGCGCCGGCTGGCCCGCATGCCTTCAGCGCCCGCCGTGCAGTCCAGCCCCGGCCAGCAGCGCCGGATCGAGCTTGCGCTTCAGGAACTGTCCGTCCCCGAGCTCGGCGGTGAACCGTCCCTCCTCCACCACGACCTTGCCACGCGCGACCGTCAGCACCGGCCAGGCGTGCACCTCGTGTCCTTCCCACGGGCTGTAGTCGGATTCGTGAAGGAACTCTGCCTGGACCGTGCGCCGCAGTGCCGGGTCGAGCACGGCGATGTCTGCATCGCTGCCGGGCGCCAGCGCCCCCTTGCGTGGATACAGGCCCATCAGCTTCGCGGCATTGGTCGACGTGAGATCGACGAACTTCTCGAGCGACCAGCCGCGCTTGCCGACCATCTCGGTGTACATCACCGCCAGGCGGGGTTCGACGCCCGAGTTGCCACCGGTGGTGTCGTCGAAGCGGCTGCCCTGCACCTTGGTCGCCAGGGAGCAGCACAGTTCGTCGGTGGCTACGGTCTGCAGCGAGCCGTCCTCCGCGCCCTTCCACAGCGCCTGCTGGTCGGCCTGCGACTTGAGCGACGGATAGGTGTGGTACATCTGGCCGTTCGGGCGCAGGTAGTCGTCGGCGTTGAACATCATGTACTGGTGCAGGGTCTCGCCGTAGACCGGGCTGCCCTTGGCGCGCGCCTCGCGGATCGCCTCGACGCCGGTGCCCGCGCTCACGTGCATGAAGTAGATCGCGGCCTTGCCCGGCACGCTCTCGGCGAGCCGGATCACGCGCCGGAAGGACAGGTCTTCAGACAGCGTGTTGTGCACTTCGGGCAGGTAGCGGAAGTGGGTGCGTCCCTCCCGGATGAGCTTCTCGTACATGTGCATGACGATGTCGTTGTCCTCGCCATGCATCACGCACATGCCACCTTCCTTCGCCACGACCTGGAACACTTCCCAGATGTCCCCGAAGTCGACCATGCGCCCCTTGCGGCTGGGGGTGATGTCGGTGGTGAAGATCTTGATCGTCGGGTAGCCGTCGCGGATGGCCTCGGCGATCTGCCCGAACAGTTCCGGCGGCAGCTGCCCCTCGACCATCAGGTGGTAGCTGTAGTCGCAGAAGCACTTGCCGATCCAGTCCTGGTCGCGGCGCGCGATCGCCTGCGGCAGGGTATTGCCATGGGTCCAGCGCACGAAATCGATGATCGTGGTGGTTCCGCCATGCAGGGCGGCCCGGCTCACGGTTTCCGGCGGATCGGAGAATCCGGCCGTGCCATCTGGGTTCGGCACATGCCACAGGCAGTGCACGTGCGGGTCGATGCCACCGGGCATCACGATGCGGTCACCGGCATCGATCAGCCGGCGGGTGGAGCCGGCGTCGTACGTTCCGGCACTGGCCACGGCGACGATCTGCTCGCCCTGGATCGCCACGTCGAAGGCGCCGGTACCCATCGGCGTGACGACTTTCCGTCCACTGATCACCAGGTCGAGCATCGCGTCCGTCCCCTTGTCCTTGTTGTATGCCGAGCCCTACTCGCTCTTGATGCCGGCGGCCTTGATCACCTTGCCGAGGCGCTCGATCTGCGACCGGATGAAGCGGTCGAATTCCTCCGGGCTGCTGGACTTCGGGTCGGTGCCCAGGTTCTGCAGCCGTTCGCGCACGTCGGGCAGCTGCACGATGCGCGCGACCTCCTTCGACACCTGGTTGATGACCGCACGTGGTGCCTTCGCATTGCCGAGCAGCCCGAACCACTGGTCGAACTCGTGCCCCGGCAGGCCCTCGCCCACCGTCGGCAGGTTCGGGAACATCGGCGAGCGCTTCGGCGTGCTCACGCCCAGCGCAACCACACGGCCGTCACGGATGAACGGCGCCGCCACGCCCAGCGAAAGCCAGGTGAAGCCGATGCGCCCGGTCATCACGTCGTTCATCGCCTCCAGCGGTCCCTTGTAGGGGATGTAGGGCGCGTTGATGCCGGCCTCGAGGTTGAACATCTCGCCGTTGATGTGCGCGCCGCTGCCGACCCCAGCGGAGCCGTAGCTGATCTGGCCCGGCTTCGCCTTCGCCGCGGCGATCAGTTCCTTCACCGACTTGACGCCGAGGCTGTTGCTGGCCGCCAGCACGTGCGCACCGGTGACCACCTGCGAGATGCCGGCGAAGTCGCGCACCGTGTCGTACGGCAGCTTCGAGAACAGCGTCGCGCTGATCGCATGCTGCGCGGAGACCATCAGCATCGTGTGGCCGTCCGGGTTGGCGTTGATCATGGTCTGCGAGGCCACCACGCCGCCGCCGCTCGGACGGTTGTCGACCACCACCTGCTGCCCCCAGGTGTCGGTCATCTTCTGACCGACCGTACGCGCGAGGATGTCGGTGAGGCTGCCCGGCGCGAAACCGACCAGCATACGCATCGGCTGCAGCGGGAACTTCGCGGCTTCGGCGGCCAGTGCGCTGCCTGCGCTGGCACACAGCACCGCCGGCAGCGCGACGCGAAGCAGGTTGGCCAGGACTGCGCGGGAAAGGCCAGTCTGTCGGTTTCTGAACATGGGCAGGGCTCCGCAGGAAGTTGGGGCGACGGCGCGGCGCGTGCCGCCATCTCCGTCGACGAGTGTAGCGCCACCACCGGGCGCCGGCGCCACGTCACTGCAATGGAATCTCGATGCCGACGCCACGCTTCGCGGCATGCTCGAGCAGCACGGCCGCCACGGCGAGATCCTCCAGGCCCAGGCCCTGCGACTCGAACAGCGTGATCTCGTCTGCGCTCGCACGGCCCGGCTGGCGACCGCCAACCACGTCGGACAGCGGCATCACCCGTGTCCAGTCGAGGTCGGGCGTCGCGATCAGGTCACCGCTCTCGATCCGGGCAACCTCGACGTCGTCGGCGACGATGCGGCTCGCCCGCTGCACCGACAGCGCATCGAGTTCCCGCTTCTCGGAGAAGTTGGAACCGGCCGCATTCACGTGCACGCCGGGCGAAAGCCACGCCCCGTCGAACAGTGGCACCTTCGAGCCGGTGATCGTCGTCACCACGTCGGCCTCGCGCACCGCCGCCTCGACATCGGTCGCCGCCACCAGCCGCGGGCCGTCGCTTCCCAGCGCGGCAGCCATGTCGGCGATGAAAGATGCCACCCGCTCCGGGGAGCGTCCGACCACGTTGACCCGCTCGATCGACGGCAGCACCTGGCAGACCGCCTCGAGTTGCGCCCGCGCCTGCCAGCCGGCGCCGAACAGCGTCATCACCCGGCTGTCCGGCCGTGCCATGAAGCGCGTGGCGACGCCGGTTGCTGCGCCGGTGCGGATCTGCGCGAGCAGTTCCGCCTCCAGCACCCCGACCAGCGCACCGGTCGAGATGCGCCAGCAGAGCACCTGGAAGCTCGAGCCGACGGTAATGTCCTGGCGCACGATCGGGTAGACCTTCATCGCCATCAGGTCGAGTGCGCTCGAGATGGCGCCCATCGCGTTGACCGTCACGCCCTTGAGCGCTCCGCGGTGGCGCGACACGTTTACCGCATCGCCAGTCGAGACATCGCGGAACGCCTGTTCGACGGCGGGCAGCGCGTCCGCCATGGTCAACAGTTCGCGCACATGCGCTTCCTTCAGCAGCGTGGCCATCGGTTGCCTTGTCTCGTTGTAGACCAGCGCCGAGAATAGCGAAAAACGTGGCACGCGAACCGCCGGGCCCTTCTACTGACGCTGCCCGAGGCAGGCTTTCTGGGGGTGGGGTGGCTGATGGGACTCGAACCCACGACAACCGGAATCACAATCCGGGACTCTACCAGCTGAGCTACAGCCACCACTGACCTGACCAGACGCCGATTATAGCGGAGCGCTGCGCTTCTGCGCGACCCACGCAACATCACTGCCGCACGGGTGAACGACATGTGCTTGGCGTGCCCGGCGCGACTCGAACGCGCAACCGCCGGCTTAGAAGGCCGGTGCTCTATCCGGTTGAGCTACGGGCACCTGTCCGCACATTCTACGCGACTGGGCGTGCCCTGCCTGCCCGGCCTGGCGTGACGCCGTGGGCGCGGGCCTGGACCTTGCATGGCGTGCGCTTGCGGGCATGGGTAACTTCATGCTATCAAGCGCGTCTCGCTTTTCTACTGGTTGGCGTTGTCCGCAGGATGCCGTGCACCGGCATCGAGGCAGGCAGTGTCCTCGTGGCTCCCGGAGGGATCATGGCCGTCGATTTCCAGAACAAGGTTGCTCCTTACAAGCCCAAGAAGGACGAGGAGTACATGAACGCGAAGCAGCTCGACCACTTCCGCAAGATCCTTGCGGGCGTGAAGAGCGAACTGTCGCTCGACATCGACCGCACCGTGCAGATGATGCAGGACGAAGCCACCATCTTCGCAGACCCGAACGACCGGGCCAGCCAGGAGTCGGACATGGCACTCGAACTGCGAAACCGCGACCGCGAGCGCAAGCTGATCAAGAAGATCGACGAGACGATCGCCCGCATCGACGGCGGCGACTATGGCTACTGCGAGAGCTGCGGCATCGAGATCGGCCTGAAACGGCTGGAGGCCCGTCCCACGGCCACGCTGTGCATCGACTGCAAGACGCTGGACGAGATGCGCGAGCGGCAGATCGCGAAGTAACGATTCCCCGCGCAGGCCCGGCAATAGGGTCTGCCGGCGTACTGGACGAAAAAAAAGCCGGGCATGCCCGGCTTTTTCCTGCGTCGCTCCCGGAGATCAGGCGGCCGGTGCGTCGTCCGCCGCCGCTGCCTTCATGCTCAACCGCAGGCGGCCCTTCTCGTCGGCCTCGAGCACCTTCACCCGCACCGACTGCCCTTCCTTCAGGTGGTCGGACACGTTGGCCACGCGCTCGTTGGCGATCTGGGAAATGTGCAGCAGGCCGTCCTTGCCCGGCAGCACGCTGACAATTGCACCGAAATCGAGCAGCTTGAGCACCGTGCCTTCGTAGATACGACCGACTTCGACGTCCGCCGTGATCTCTTCGATGCGCTTCTTGGCCAGCGCGCTGCCTTCGGCCGAGACGCTGGCAATGGTGACCGTACCGTCTTCGCCGATGTCGATCGAGGTGCCGGTTTCTTCGGTCAGCGCACGGATGACCGCGCCGCCCTTGCCGATCACGTCGCGGATCTTCTCCGGCTTGATCTTCATCGTGATCATGCGCGGGGCGAAGTTCGAGATCTCTTCGCGCGCGGTCGACATCGAGCCGCGCATGGCCTCGAGAATGTGCAGCCGTGCCTCTTTCGCCTGGTGCAGCGCGACGTTCATGATCTCCTTGGTGATGCCGGTGATCTTGATGTCCATCTGCAGCGCGGTGATGCCCTGCTCGGTACCCGCCACCTTGAAGTCCATGTCGCCGAGGTGGTCCTCGTCGCCCAGGATGTCGGTCAGCACGGCAAAGCGGTTGCCTTCCTTGATCAGGCCCATCGCGATACCGGCCACGTGCGACTTCACCGGCACGCCGGCATCCATCAGCGCAAGGCAGCCACCGCAGACCGAAGCCATGGAGCTGGAACCGTTCGATTCGGTGATCTCGGACACCACGCGGAACGAGTATGCGAACTCTTCCGGCGTCGGCAGCACCGCCAGCAGTGCACGCTTGGCGAGGCGGCCGTGGCCGATCTCGCGCCGCTTGGGCGAACCGACGCGGCCGGTCTCGCCGGTCGCGTAGGGCGGCATGTTGTAGTTCATCATGAACCGGTCGTGGTACTCGCCCTGCAGCGCATCGATGATCTGCTCGTCGCGCGAGGTGCCGAGGGTCGCCACCACCAGTGCCTGCGTCTCGCCGCGGGTGAACAGTGCCGAGCCGTGCGCGCGCGGCAGCAGGCCGGTGCGGATGTTGATCGGCCGTACGGTGCGCGTGTCGCGGCCGTCGATGCGCGGCTCGCCCGACAGGACCTGGTTGCGCACGATACCGGACTCGATGTCGCCGAAGATGCCCTTGAGCACCTGGGTGGACGGTGCATCCGGGCCTTCGGCCAGCGCGGCGACGGTCTTGTCGCGGATCGAGTAGACCAGCTTGGAGCGGGCCTGCTTCTCGCGGATGGCATAGGCTGCGCGCAGGTCACCCTCGACCATGTCGCGCATGCGCGACACCAGCGCCTCGTCCCTGGCCGGCGGGGTCCAGTCCCACAACGGCTTGCCAGCTTCCTCGGCCAGCTCGTTGATCGCGTCGATGACCTGCTGCATCTGCTGGTGGCCGTACACCACTGCGCCGAGCATCACGTCTTCGGACAGTTCGAGCGCTTCGGACTCGACCATCAGCACCGCCTGCGCGGTACCGGCGACCACGAGGTTCAGTTGCGAGGTCTTGAGTTCGGTCAGCGTCGGGTTGAGCAGGTATTCGCCGTTGGCATAGCCCACGCGCGCGGCGCCGATCGGGCCTTCGAACGGGATGCCGGAAATCGCGAGTGCGGCGGAGGTTCCGATCATCGACAGGATGTCGGAGTCGACTTCGCTGTTCGAAGACATCACGGTGGCGACCACCTGGACTTCATTGAAGAAGCCTTCCGGAAACAGCGGCCGGATCGGACGGTCGATCAGGCGGGAGGTCAGGATCTCTTTCTCGGACGGACGGCCTTCACGCTTGAAGAAGCCGCCGGGGATCTTGCCGGCTGCGTACGTGCGCTCCTGGTAGTCGACGGTGAGCGGGAAGAAATCCTTGCCCGGATCGGCCTGCCGCTTGCCCACGACGGTGACCAGCACCACCGTGTCGTCCATGTTCACCATCACGGCGCCATCGGACTGACGCGCGATCTCGCCGGTTTCGATGGTGAGGGTATGCTTGCCCCATTGCAGGGTCTTGCGCACTGGATTCAAGGTCGACCTTTCGAACTCAGTTAAGGCTCATCGTCGATGAGCAGGGAGTTGG
The DNA here is from genome assembly GCA_947458265.1 of Betaproteobacteria bacterium. GTDB lineage: Bacteria > Pseudomonadota > Gammaproteobacteria > Burkholderiales > CAIKXV01 > CAIKXV01. The sequence goes on along the minus strand of CANGYF010000018.1, from coordinate 51,216 downwards.
GGGATCCGGAAAGAGGTCATCCACGCCCTGACTGCAGTTCGTACCAGGCGACCTCCGGCATGGCATCCGCTCCCGCCCCGGACGACGACCGGAAGGTCATCGCCACGGCATACAGGACCGGACATCCACGCCCCGACACGGCCGCAGGCATCGCGTGCGGCCATCAGGGTCTTTACTTGCGCAGGCCGAGGCGTTCGATCAGGCCGCGGTAGCGGGCCAGATCGCGATCCTTCAGGTAATCCAGCAGCTTGCGCCGCTTGCTGACCATCTTCAGCAGGCCACGGCGCGAGTGATGGTCCTTCATGTTCTTCTGGAAGTGGGAAGTCAGGTCGTTGATGCGCGCAGTCAGCAGCGCAACCTGGACTTCCGACGAACCGGTGTCGGCGGCACCACGCTGGTATGCCTGGACGACAGCGGCCTTCTGTTCTGCAGTTTGAGCCATGGAGATGAAAAGCCCCGATGTGTTTGGTTGTATAGAAAAGCCCCGGATTTTACTTTGAAATCAGGGGCACACTCAAGCGCTTTCGCCCGATGGACGTGCGATGGGCCTGTTTTGCGTCTCCGCAGGGGCTGCAGTGTGGGCAACCAGCCTCACCGGACGCAGTCGCGCCTGTCCTGTCGGCCCCGCGTCCAGGCTGCCGACACCCAGGAAGGTGCGCGTCCCGCCAGCGCCGTCCGGCATCGACCGCAGGTCCGGCAATCCCTCCGGCCCATAGAGGCGCGCCAGGATCGGCGGCAGGCAGCCTGCCCCGCCGAGCAGGCCTGGCGCGTCGGGCGAACGACAGGGTTCGAGCGTACGCCCCTGCAGCAGCCCCAGCGCGTCCGAACGGTCGAGCGCCACGGCCGGCAACGCCTGCACGAGCGCATCCGCGGGCCTGAGGAAGTCCATGCGCCGCTCCGGTGCGCAGCCCTCCAGCGCATCCAGGCTGACTGCCTCATCGATCGAGAACGGGCCGACGCCGGTACGGCGCAACGCGACCAGATGCGCGAGCGTGCCCAGGCGGCCTGCAATCTGCTCGGCCAGCGTGCGGACATAGGTGCCCTTGCTGCAACTGACCCGGAACGTCAGCAGCGGCAGCGTCCAGTCGACCAGTTCCAGGCGATGGATCTGCACCTGCCGCGGTGTACGTTCGACATCTCCGCCCGCGCGTGCGATGGCATACAGGGGCTGTCCCTGGTGCTTCAGCGCGCTGTACATCGGCGGCACCTGCTCCAGCGGCCCGGTGAGCGCCGCCAGCGCCGATGCGAGCGTCCCTGCATCGACTTCCACCGGGCACTGCCCGACCATCCGGCCCTCGCGATCCCCGGTATCGGTCGAGATGCCGAGCAAGGCGGTGGCGAGGTAGGACTTGTCGGCGTCCAGCAGGCCCTGGGAGAACTTGGTCGCATCGCCCAGGCAGACCGGCAGCAGCCCGGTGGCCATCGGGTCCAGGGTTCCGGTATGCCCCGCCTTGGAAGCATTGAAGCAGCGCCGCGTCCGCTGCAGCGCGCCGTTCGAGCTCAGGCCTTCCGGCTTGTCGAGCAGCACCACGCCGTCGATGTCGACCGTCGGCGCCCGGCGATGCTGGCCGCCGGCGCCCTTGCCTGTTCCCATGGTCAGCCGGACCCGATCAGGACTGCGAACCGGGCTCGTTCGCCTGGTCGATCAGCCGCGACAGGCGGACGCCGCGCTCGACCGATTCGTCGTAGCTGAAATGCAGCTGGGGCACACTGCGAAGCAGCAGGCGGTGCCCGAGTTGCGCTCGCAGGAAGCCCGCCGCCCGCTGCAGGCCGGCCAGGCTCTCGGCCTTGCGAGCGTCTTCCTCGTCGAGCACGGTGAAGAAGATCTTCGCGTGCGCCAGGTCGCCAGTCACCTCGACATCGGTGATCGTGACCAGCCCGACCTTCGGGTCGTCCAGGTCGAGGCGGATCAGGCCGGACAGCTCGCGCTGGATCTGTTCGGCGACCCGCCGCGCCCTGGGGTTTGCACGCTTCACTACAGGGTACGCTCGACTTCGACGACTTCGAACGCCTCGAGCTGGTCGCCCACCGCGATGTCGTTGTAGTTCTTCAGCGACAGGCCGCACTCGAAGCCGGACTTCACCTCGCGCACGTCATCCTTGAAGCGCTTCAACGAATCGAGCTCGCCCGTGTAGATCACCACGTTCTCGCGCAGCAGCCGGATCTGCGCGCCACGCTTGATGAGGCCCTCGGTGACGTAGCAACCCGCGACCACGCCGACCTTCGAGATACGGAACACCTGGCGGATCTCGACCAGGCCGAGGATCGATTCCTTGCGGTCCGGCGTGAGCATGCCCGACAGCGCAGCCTTCACCTCGTCGACCACGTCGTAGATGATGTCGTGGTAGCGGACGTCGACGCCGGAACTCTCGATCAGCTTGCGCGCGGTCGCGTCGGCGCGCGTGTTGAAGCCGACCACCACGGCACCCGACGCAAGGGCGAGGTTGACGTCCGATTCGGTGATTGCACCGACCGCGCTGTGCACGATCGTGACCTTCACTTCATCGGTCGACAGCTTCAGCAGCGACTGCACCAGCGCCTCGGCGGAACCCTGCACGTCGGCCTTGATAACCAGCGCCAGGGACTTCGCCGCGCCTGCGCCCACGTTGTCGAACAGGTTCTCGAGCTTGGCGGACTGCTGCTTCGCCAGCCGCACGTCGCGGAACTTGCCCTGGCGGAACAGCGCGATCTCTCTCGCGCGGCGCTCGTCGGACAGCGCGACGACCTCTTCGCCGGCACTCGGGATGTCCGACAGACCCTGGATCTCCACCGGGATCGACGGGCCGGCTTCGTTCACCGGCTTGCCGTTCTCGTCGAGCATCGCGCGCACCTTGCCGAAGGACGTACCCGCAAGGATCACGTCGCCCCGCTTCAGGGTGCCCGACTGCACCAGCACGGTCGCCACCGGGCCGCGGCCCTTGTCCAGACGCGCCTCTATCACCAGGCCACGCGCCGGAGCGGCACGCGGGGCCTTCAGTTCGAGGATCTCGACCTGCAGCAGCAGTCCTTCCAGCAGCTTGTCGATGCCCTGCCCGGTCCTCGCCGACACCTCGATGAACTGCGTGTCGCCGCCCCAGTCTTCCGGCACCACTTCCTGCGCGGAAAGCTCCTGCTTGATACGCTCGACGTTCGATTCCGGCTTGTCGATCTTGTTCACGGCCACCACCAGCGGCACCTGCGCGGCCTTCGCATGGCGCACCGCCTCGATCGTCTGCGGCATCACGCCGTCGTCGGCAGCAACCACCAGCACGACGACGTCGGTCGCCTTGGCGCCACGCGCGCGCATCGCGGTGAACGCTTCATGGCCCGGGGTATCGAGGAAGGTGATGATGCCCTGGGGCGTCTCGACATGGTATGCGCCGATATGCTGGGTGATACCGCCCGCCTCGCCGCTGGCCACCCGCGTGCGGCGGATGTAGTCGAGCAGCGAAGTCTTGCCGTGGTCGACGTGGCCCATCACGGTCACCACCGGCGCGCGCGGCTCGAGGACGACCTCGGCATGCGGCTGCGCCTCGATCAGGAAGGCCTCCGGATCGTCCAGCTTGGCCGGCTTCGCCACATGGCCGAGTTCGCCGACCAGGATCATTGCCGTTTCCTGGTCGAGTACCTGGTTGATGGTAGCCATCGTGCCGAGCTTCATCAGGTGCTTGATCACCTCGGCTGCCTTGATCGACATCTTCTGCGCCAGCGCGCCGACGGTGATGGTCTCGGGGACCAGTACCTCGTGCACGACCGGATCGGGCGCGTTGAAGCCCGAGCCGGAGTCGTCGTCACCGCGCCCGCGCCCGCCCGGGCCGCGTCCACCGCGCCAGCCGTGCGCACCCATCACGTCGCCGCGCGTCTTGATCGACCGGCGCTTGAGGTTCGGATCCTGCCAGGGCGTGACCTCCTTCTTCTTGGCCGTCTTCTTCTCGGCCTTGGCCGCACGGTCCTCCGGCTTCACGACCGGTTTGTGCAGAGTGCCCGGCTGGGTCGGTGCGAGTTTGTCCACGCCCGGACGAACCGGAGCGGCTGGCGCCGCGGGTGCGGGCGCCGGCTGTGCCGCTGCGGCTGCCGCCGCTGCGGCAGCCGCGCGGCGGCGCGCTTCGGCTTCCTGCTTCGCGCGAAGTTCCGCGAGCTGGCGTGCGGCAAGCGCCTCGGCCCGCTTCGCCTCGGCTTCGCGCAGTGCGAGTTCCGCGGCATCCAGCACCGGGCCGGGGCGGGTACGCACGGCCGGGCGAGCCGCCGGGGCCGGGGCAGCCGCTGCGGGCGCGGCCTCGGCAGGCTCTTGCGGGGCGGGCTCCGGCTCGGCAACGGCTTCCGGCACGGGTTCGGGTTCGGGTTCCGGTTCCGGTTCGGGCTCCGGTACGACCACCGCTTCGGGTTCGGGCACGGGCTCCGGCACGGGTTCCGGCGCAAGGGCGACGACCGGCGCCTCCTCTGCGACAGGCTCGGCTGCCAGATCGGCGGCCGGCATCGCTGCAGCAATGGCGTCGGCGACCGGCACGGCCTCGCTCGGATCGCGCTTCACGAACACGCGCTTCTTGCGCACTTCCACCTGGATGGTACGCGGGCGGCCGGTGGAATCGGCCTTCTTGATCTCGGTCGTCTGCTTGCGGGTGAGCGTGATCTTGCCCTTGCTCTCGTTGGCACCATGCACGCGGCGCAGGTAGTCGAGCAGCTGGGTCTTGTCCTGTTCGGTCAGCGGAGCGTTCTCCGCGAGCGGCCGGCTGACACCGGCGGCCTGCAACTGCTCGAGCAGCAGTGCCGGCTGCACGCCCAGCTCTTTCGCGAATTGGGATACGTTCATTTCTGCCATCTGATGCTCCGGTCGGCGGGATCATCCCGCCTGGTTTTGCGCACGGCTGCCGTGTCCGGGCTGTCTGCCCGCAGGTGTTCGGTGTTGCGTACCGCCTAGTTCGACTGCTCGGCGAACCACGGTGCACGGGCGGCCATGATCAGCTGCCGGGCGCGCTCCGCATCCATCTGGGTCATCTCGACGAGATCGTCGACCGCGAGGTCGGCGAGGTCTTCCTTGGTCTTGACACCACTGCGCGCGAGCTGCCGTGCCGTGGGGTTGTCCATCCCTTCGAGGGTCAGGAGGTCCTCGACGTCGTGTCCGACCTGCTCCTCGCTGGCGATCGCCTCGGTGAGCAGCGCATTGCGTGCGCGCGTACGAAGTTCGTTGACCGTATCTTCGTCGAACGATTCGATCTCGAGCATCTCGGTGATCGGCACGTAGGCGATCTCTTCCAGCGTGCTGAAGCCTTCTTCGACGAGGATGTCCGCGACTTCCTGATCGACGTCCAGGCGCTCCATGAACAGCGCCCGCACCGACGCGGTCTCCTGCTCCTTCTTCCGCTGCGACTCGTCGAGCGTCATGATGTTCAGCTGCCAGCCGGTGAGCTCGCTCGCCAGGCGCACGTTCTGGCCACCGCGGCCGATCGCCTGGGGCAGGTTCTCTCCGTCGACCACGATGTCCATCGTGTGCTTCTCTTCATCGACGACGATGCTGCTGACGTCCGCCGGCGCGAGCGCGTTGATCACGAACTGCGCGGGATCCGCAGACCACAGGATGATATCGACGCGCTCGCCGGCCAGTTCGCCGGTGACCGCCTGCACGCGCGAGCCGCGCATGCCGACGCAGGTGCCGATCGGATCGATGCGCTGGTCGTTCGACTTGACCGCGATCTTCGCGCGCACGCCGGGATCGCGAGCGGCCGACTTGATCTCGAGCAGGCCTTCTTCGATCTCGGGCACCTCGAGCTGGAACAGGCGGACCAGGAACTCGGGCGAGACGCGGGACAGGATCAGCTGCGGGCCGCGCACGCCGCGGTCGATGCGCAGCAGGCAGGCGCGCACGCGATCGCCGACGCGCAGGTTTTCCTTCGGGATCATCTGGTCGCGCGGCAGTACTGCCTCGAGGCGACCGGTCTCGATGATCGCGTTGCCGCGCTCGAGCCGCTTGATCGCACCGGAGACCAGGTGCTCCTTGCGCGCGAGGAAGTCGCTCAGGATCTGCTCGCGCTCGGCGTCGCGGATCTTCTGCAGGATGACCTGCTTGGCGGCCTGTGCCCCGATGCGGCCGAAGTCGACCGGCTCGAGGGGCTCTTCGATGTAGCCGCCGACTTCCATGTCCGGCTGCTCTTCCTTGGCCTCGGACAGCAGGTACTGCTGGTCCATGATGACTTCCTCGGTCTCGTCGGGCACGACGAGCCAGCGGCGGAAGGCACTGTAGTCGCCGGTCTCGCGGTCGATCGAGACGCGAACGTCGACGTCTTCCTTGAAGCGCTTCTTGGTGGCCGAGGCGAGTGCCATCTCGAGCGCGGTGAACACGATCTCACGCTCGACATTCTTCTCGCGCGCCAGCGCATCGACCATCAGCAGGATGTCGCGACTCATGTCTTACCCTCCACTACAGATTCGGAACGAGCCGGGCGCGATCGAGATTCGCGAACTCCAGCCTGACCGGTTGACCTTCGACGTCGAGCTCGAACGCGAGCTCGTCTGCCGCGCGAATCGCGCCGGTGAAATTGCGCCGCCCCGAGACCGGCGCACGCATGGTGACTTTCGCCTGCTCGCCCGCGAAGCGCTGGAAGTCGGCAACCTTCCTCAGCGGCCTGTCGAGGCCCGGCGACGACACCTCGAGCCGGTCGTAATCGATCGCCTCGACCGCGAACAGCTGCGTGAGGTGGCGGCTGACCCGCTCGCAATCCTCAAGGCCGATGCCTTCCGGCCGGTCGATGAACACCCGCAGCAACCGGGACCTGCCCTGGCCAAACTCGAGGTCGACCAGCTCGTAGCCGAGCCCGCCTAGGGCGGTTTCGACCACTTGGGGTACGGAGGCAGTGACAGTCATCGTCTGGGCAGCAGGAACGTTCGGGAAAAGATCGGACGCGCCGATCGACGGAGTCGACCGGCCGGAAGCAACGCGGCCACGAGCGGGCGCAGAACCACCGCCGCGGCGCGGGAAACCGGCGCACAAATGAAAAATGGGCCGCAGCCCACTTAACATCCTGAATCGTAGCAGAAAATGCTCGCCAGGGAAATGCCTGCAAGCATCGGCGACCGGTTTCGACCGCCGATGCGGGTGAAAATCAGCTGCCGGGCTCGATCCGCAACGGTATGTAGATCGAGTTTTCGCCGCGGCGCACAAGCAAGGCCACGTTGCGGCCGCGTTCGAACTGCGCCATCAACGCGTTGAACTGCTCCGCCGTCTTGATCTCGACGTTGTTGATCGCAACCACCACGTCGCCGCGCCGGATGCCCGCCCGTGCCGAATTGCCCTGCGCCTCTTCGACCAGCACGCCGGCGTTGAGGCGAAGCTGAGTGCGCTGGTCCGCCGTCATGTCGACGACAGACAAGCCCTGCCGGGGCTGTACGCGTGGCGAATTGTTCGGCGGCGCGGACGGGGCGGACGGCGCCTGCGGGGCCTGGCCCTGGGGCCCTGGCTGACCCCGCTGAGGTCCGCGCGGCGCGGTCTTCTCGTCCGGCGTGTCCGCCACCACCACGGTGAGTTCCCGCGACTGCCCCTTGCGCCACACCTCCACCGGTACCTTGCTGCCGGGGCGGGTCGCCGCGACGATGCGCGGCAGGTCGCTCGACGCATTCACCACCTTGCCATCGAAACGCAGGATGATGTCGCTCGGCTCGATGCCGCCGGCCTGGGCCGGCCCGCCCCTCTCGAGCGAATTCACCAGGGCGCCCATCGGCTTCTTGAGACCGAAGGATTCCGCCAGTTCCTTGGTGACTTCCTGGATCACCACGCCGATGCGGCCACGCGCCACCCGCCCCGTGCTGCGCAGTTGCGCCACCACGTCCATGGCGACATCGATCGGGATCGCGAACGACAGCCCCATGAAACCGCCGGTGCGGCTGTAGATCTGCGAGTTGATGCCGATCACCTCGCCGCGCAGGTTGAACAGCGGTCCGCCCGAATTGCCCGGGTTGATCGCGACATCGGTCTGGATGAACGGGACGAAGTTCTCCTGCGGCAGTGCCCTGCCCTTCGCGCTGACGATACCTGCGGTCACGCTGTTGTCGAATCCGAACGGTGAACCGATCGCCACCACCCATTCGCCCACCCGCAGCCTGTTCGGATCGCCCAGCGCGACGCGCGGCAGGCCGGTGGCCTCGATCTTGAGCAGCGCGATGTCGGTCCGGCGATCGGCACCGACCACCTTGGCGCGGAACTCCCGCTTGTCGGTCAGGCGCACCGTGATGTCGTCGGCTCCTTCCACCACGTGGGCGTTGGTCAGGATGAAGCCGTCGGCGCTGATGATGAAGCCGGAGCCGAGCGAGCGCGATTCGAGCTCGCGCGGGTTGGGTGCCCCCTGGTTCGGTGCCCCCTGGTTCGGCGGCATGAACCGGCGGAAGAACTCGAAGAATGGATCGTCTTCCGGGATGTTCGGGAACTGCGGCACGCCCCGGCCACCACTGCGAACGGTCTGGGTGGTGGAGATGTTCACGACTGCGCCGCCCTGTCGGTCGACGAGGTCGGCGAAGTCGGGGAGCACCACCTGGGCGCGGGCAACCTCCGGCGGCAGCAGCAGGGACACGGCCAGCAGCAGGGCGGCCAGGCAGGCGAACGGGCGACGGATCATTGGGCAACCATCATGATGTTGAGGACGAAGCGGGCGCAGGCGTCTGGGGCCATGCGGCGCTTCGAAACATAGGCGCCGTGACGACCAAAAACAAGCCCGCATGCCCTGCCCGCGAAATTCGGCCGTCGGACTGCGTCAGCGCGGCACCAGTTGTCCGACCGAATCAGCCACCTTGCGCAGTGCGGCGGTCGGCATTTCCCCGACGGTGATCACGGCCCTGTCGCCTACGGCGCGAGTGACCACCCCGACCGCGCCGCGCTGGCTGATGCCTTCGTGGCCGGCCACGCGCGCGACGTCAGGGTCGATGAACACCGACAGCGTGGCAAGTCCGTCGCTGTAGACAGCCTGCATCACCGGGCGGTCGTGGCCTGGCAACGTGCGCGAAACCTGGGTCAGCTTGCGGAAACCGGGGGGCAGCGCGCGCGGTTCAGGGAAGGCCATCGCGGCCTGTTCGCCAGCCTTCGCAGGCGGCAGCACGGTCGCGCCCACGGACGGCGCGCGTACCTCTTCCACGGACGCGTTCTCGACCGTCCAGCCTGCATAGCCGGTGCGCCGACCAGGCAACGCCTGGCGCGGACTGACGCGCTCGCCCACGGACAACTCGGTGAAAACGAACTGCTCGACGACCTCGCCCCGTTCGTCCATGACGCGCCGCTTGACCGGCAACCCCGACTGCAGGTCGGCCCAGATCTCGTGCGTGTAGCGGCTGCCGTCCTTGGCCCGCAGCCGGATGACCTGCACGGCGCGGCCAGCGGCGCGATCTACCGGGCCCGTTTCGAACGAATAGTACGCCGCAAGCACCGACGGATCCTGAGGCAGGAAATCGGGAAAGCTGCGACCCGACACCCGCCGGTCGACGCGAACCGTCTTCGAGTCGACGAAGAAATAGTGTATCTCGTCGCCCCGGCGCACCAGTTCACGGCGGCTGCCATCGAGCGATTCGATGCGCTCGGCATCGCCGCTGGCGTTGCGCAGGCGGGTGACCCGCGCGGTTTCGGTAATGCCTGCGCAGGTGTAGACATAGACGCCGCTGTAGCTCGCATTGCGCGCGGCTGCCGCGGCGCGTACAAGCCAGGCCGGCGCATCGGCCGGCAACGCGGTGGCGGCCGCCGCCGACGCGGGCCGGGAAGCTGCGCCGGCTCCGAGCGCACCCAGCCCGAGGACCAGGCCGAAGCCCAGCACGCAGCGGCGCAGCAAAGCGCCCACGCGATCCGGCGGCGCGGAGCGGCCCTTCATCGGGCCCTGCTTTCCGCCGACTGCGCGGCGGTGGCAGACGTCGGGACTGCAGCGGCCGGCCCGGCGACGAAGGCCGGCACCAGTTGCCGATGCGCCATCGCGAACTCGATCGCGACCGAATCGTTGAATCCACCATCGACCAGGATCGCCGCGGCCGGCTGCCCACCGGACGCGGGCGAGCGAAGGCCGCCGGAAGCCGCCCAGCCGATCGCAAGGGCCAGCACCAGCGCCGCGCCCCCTGCCAGCACCATCGTGCGCTGCCTGGGCAGGCGTGTGCGCCATCGAGACACGACGGGCACCGGCTCCTGCTCCAGGCGTTCGTGAAACTTCTCGATGAATCGCGACGAGCCCGTGGCATTGCCCTGCAGCGTATCGCGGATCAGATGGAACGTGGCCCAGGCATCGCGCAGCTCGTCCTGCCCCTCGAGCCGGGTGATCGTGGAACGAACGCGTCGGCGTTCAAGTTCGCCGTCCATCAGGGCGGAGACATCTTTCATCTCACCACCTCCGGTCCTTGTGGGTGCCCAGCAGCGGGCGCAATTGCTCGGCGATCGTCTCGCGCGCACGGAAGATGCGAGAGCGGACGGTCCCGATCGGACAATTCATGATCGCTGCGATCTCATCGTAGCTCATGCCTTCGATCTCGCGCAGCATGATCGCGGAGCGGAGCTCCTCGGGCAACCCCTCCATCGCAGCGTTCACGGTCTCGGCGACCTGCCGGCTCATCATCTCCTGCTCCGGCGTACTGCTGTCGCGGGCGAGCTCGTTCTCGCTCGCCGACTCGGCATCCTCCGGATCGATGTCCACCGTAGCCGGACCCTTGCGGCCCTGGGCAGTGAGGTAGTTCTTCGCGGTGTTGATGCCGATCCGGTAGAGCCATGTGTAGAAAGCGCTTTCCCCTCGGAATGTCGGCAGGGCGCGGTAGGCCTTGATGAACGCCTCCTGGGTGACGTCCTCTACCTCGGCCGGATCGCGCACCAGCCGCGACAGCAGCCGTTGCAACTTGCGTTCGTACTTGTTGACGAGCAGCTCGAATGCGAGCTTGTCACCACGCTGCGCGCGCAGGACCAGCTGATGGTCGATCTCGCGGTCGCTCATCGGAGGAAGCCCGCCTCGACACGAGCCTGACGAAGCACTGACGGACCACGCCCGGCCACCAAAGGACAGACAACGGAAGTACCCAATTAGTTCAATCCGCCGCTGAGTGGCTGCTGCCGCAATGCCGGGCCTGCTTGCCACGCGAGGCCGACCCGGAGCCGGCGCAGCGCCTCCGGATCGCAATTGTCGGCAACGAGCGGGACGCTGGCCGGGAAGCGGTGACCGTCCAGCCGTAGCCGTACCAGGGTCAGCCGTCTGCCGACGACGGTGGACGGCAACAACCATCCTGCAAGCTCGGAGCCGGCGCGCTGCCGCAGCCGAACCCGGCCGATGGCGTCCAGTTCGAGCCCCGTGATCGAGCCAGGGCGCGACACTTGGGCCGTACGTGCCAACTGCATTGCGGCGCTGGCCAGGAGCAGCCCGCACAGCAGCAGCATCGCCGCGGCCGGCATCGGCGCGGCCAGAACAGCCGCTGCGGCCATCGCATGCCCGCCGGCGATGGCCGCGGTGAGCCGATTCGACGGGCCGATCGTCACCGACCAGGGCGCGTCGGGCCCCAGGTGCCCGCTTCCACCAGGATGGCCGGCGACGTGGCGATATTCGGAACCGCGGCTGCAGCTGGCTGCTGGCGGATGTTCTGTCGGAAGGACCATCGGTAGGTAACGGGGTGCGGTGCCGATACGGCTGGCGATGCCTGGATTGCGGACGGGGCCAGAGTCTATACGGCATCCTCGCCATTTTCAGGCACGGCAGCCTGACTTGCGGCTCGATTGCCCGCCGCCGATGCTCAAGACGCGCCGGTGGCAGCCGTTATCCGGGGATGCTCCAGCATGGCCGCCACATTCCCCGCCCCACCGGCACCCGCATCCCGGCAGGCCTCACCCTGGTCGAGCTGATCGTGGTGATGCTCGTCGTCGGCGTGCTGGCGGCGGTGGCGTTCCCGCGTTTCCTCGAGACATCCTCTGACGCACGATTTTCGAAGATGGGCGCGCTGTTCTCGTCGTTCCAGTCCGGCACCCGGTACGCGCACACGTTCTGGACGGCCCGTGCGCAACCGCCCAACGGCATGATGACCGTGCAGGGGCAGCCGGTGCCCATGGTCAATGACTGGCCGTCGCCGGCCGGGGCGTTGAGCATACTCAGCGCCGGCAATCCGCCCCCCTTCGTGCCCGTCATATCGGGCGAGGAACTCGAGGTCAGGGAAAGTCCGGAGCGTCCGCAGTGTCGCTTCATCTACCGCGCTCCGGCCAGCGCAGGCGCGCCGCCGGAGTTCGTGAACGAAGTCACCCGCAGCAACTGCGCCGACTGAAAGACGGCTCGGCCTGCCCGCCATCGGGTCGCGAGTATCATCCGCGCTCCGAATCGCGACAGGTGACGACGATGCCCCCCGACCGGGACGCTGCGATGACCGGTGCGCCGCTGCGCGCCGCAGACCGCGTGCTGCGCGGCGGGCACCTGCTCACCCAGGATACGGCGCATCCGGTGGCGGAAGCCCTGGCCATCGAGGGTGAGCGCATCGTCGCGGTCGGCAGCAACGAAGCCATCTCGCAACGCATCGGCCCCGGCACGCAGGTGCATGAGCTGGCGGGCCGGACCCTTCTGCCCGGCCTGGTGGACGGGCATGCGCACATGGACCGGGAAGGCCTCAAGCAGGTGTTCCCGTCGCTCGGCCCGGTGCGCTCGATCGCCGACATCCAGCAGCGGATCGCCGAGCTGGCGCGCATGCGCGCGCCCGGCGAATGGATCGTCACCATGCCGATCGGCACGCCACCGGCCTACTTCGATGCGCCGGGCTGCCTGCGCGAGAACCGCTGGCCGACCCGGCATGAACTCGACGAGGCTGCGCCCGACAACCCGGTATTCATCCGTCCGATCTGGGGTTACTGGCGACACACCGCGCCGCTGGTGTCGATCGCGAACTCGCGCGCGCTGGCCTGCGCAGGCATCGACCGCAACACGGTATCGCCAACGCCGACCATCACGCTCGGCCGCGATGCGCGCGGCGAACCCGACGGCGTGTTCTCCGAGCACACGATGATGCCGATCGTCGAGCATTCGCTGATGCGTTGCGTGCCGGGGTTCAGCGAGGTCGACCGTGCGGCGACATTGCCTGGCGCGATGGCGGCCTATCATGCGTTCGGCACTACCAGCATCTTCGAGGAACACGGTGCCGCGGCCGAGTTGATCCGGGCCTACAAGGCGGTGCACCGGCGCGGCGCGCTGACCATGCGCACCGCGCTGGTGGCCAGCCCCGACTGGAGCGTCCTGGCGGGCGGCACGCATCCCGACAGCTACGGCAGGCTGCTCGACGCCTGGGCGGCAGGCCTCGGCGAGCCGGCCTGCGGCGATGCCTTCCTGCGGGTGACCGGCCTGTTCGTGGACATCGACGTCGTCACCGACAACCGGCTGCGTGCGCAGTCGATGCCCTACACAGGCTGGGCCGGCTTCAACTACGACACCGCACTGGCCCGGGAGAAGGCGCGCGCACTGCTGATCGCCTGCGCGGAACGCCGTATCCGCGCGGTGGCGATCTGGCCGAACATGCTCGACCTGTTCGAGGAGGTCGACCGCATCGTGCCCATCCGCGACCAGCGCTGGGTGCTGGGCCATCTGTCGTCGCTGTCCCCGGGGGACATCGGCCGGGTGCGCGACCTCGGACTGGTCACCACCAGCCACACCAACCGCTACGTTTACAAGGAGGGACACCTGCTGGCAGAACGGCTCGGCCCGGCACGCAGCCAGGAGGTCTCTCCGCTGCGTGCGCTGGTCGAGGCCGGCGTGCCGGTCTCGCTGGCCACCGACAACGTGCCGGTCTCCATGTTCTGGCCGATATGGCAGTCGGTGACCCGCATGAACCGCTACACCGGTCGCCCGGTGGCGCCGGAACAGGCGATCAGCCGCAGCCAGGCGCTGCACGCCGCGACCGCGGCCGGCGCGATGCTCACCTTCGAGGAAGACGTCAAAGGCAGGCTCGCGCCCGGCCTGCTGGCCGACATGACCGTGCTCGACCGCGATCCACTGGCGGTCCCGGACGAAGCGTTGATGGAGCTGCGGTCCGAGCTGACTCTGGTGGGTGGACGAATCGTGTGGTCATCGCCCGCGATGGTGTCCGGTGGCCCGTCGATGGCATAGTTGCTGTTTTGTGCGCCACATGATCCACCGTGCGCCGCGATTGCGGTGCCATCACTCTAGGCAGGTTCCCATGCTACCCACACGTACCCCGGTGCTTTCCCTCGCCGCAACCGCAGCGCTCGTGGCCGTTTCCGGCAGCGCGATCGCGCAGGCCCCCACGGCGACCTTTCCGACCCGACCGCTCACCATGATCGTGCCGTTCGCACCCGGCGGATCCGCCGAAGTGCTCGGCCGCGAGTTCGGTATCGAGATGACGAAGCTGCTGGGCCAGAACGTCGTGATCGAACTGCGCCCGGGTGCCGGCGGCAACATCGGCGCCGAGTACGTGGCCAAGCAGAGCCGCCCGGACGGCTACACCACGCTGCTCGGATCGCTGTCGGTGTCGACCAACGTCAGCCTGATGCGCCTCACGTGGGATCCGCGCAAGGACCTGGTGCCGGTTGCCGGCATCGCCACCGTACCGAACCTGCTGGTGATCGCGACCGACAGCCCGATCAAGACGGTCGGGGACCTGATCGCCGCCGCCAAGGGTAAGCCCGGGGCGCTGTTCTTCGGCTCCTCCGGGCCGGGCACCAGCAGCCACCTGGCGGGCGAACTGTTCCAGGACCGTGGTGGCGTCACGCTCACCCATGTGCCATACAAGGGCAGCGGTGCGGTGTATCCCGACCTGATCGCCGGGCGGGTCAACATGCTGTTCGACCTCGCGGGTTCCGCCGTCGGCCAGATCAGCGGCGGCAAGGTGCGTGCGCTGGCCACGACCGCGCGCAAGCGCTCGCCGGCCATGCCTGATGTCCCCTCGATCTCGGAGACCTTCCCGGGCTTCGAGTTCGGCAGCTGGTTCGCGCTGTTCGCGCCCGCAGCTACCCCGAAGGACGTGCTGGCCACGCTCGAGCAGTCGGTGATCAAGTCGATGCAGACCGAACGCCTGAAGTCACGGCTCTCGCAGATCGCGGCCGAGCCAGTACCCCACCCTGGCGCGGAGTTCGCGAAGTTCCTCGCCAGCGACATCGAGCGCTATGCGCGCCTGGTGCGCGAGGGCAAGCTGGCACCGCTGCAGTAGTCGATCTGGGTCGGGTGCGCTGCGTCGCGTACCCGGCCTGGGTGAGGCTGCCAGCCGCGTGTCCGATATACTCTTTGCATGGAGATCGCTTCGCCCCAGCGCGCAGCCTATGCAGCCATCGCGTCGATGCGACCGACGCTGCCGGTCGTATCGACGCCTGCCGTGCCACGGCAGCCCCTGGCGCCGCAGCCTGCGCCGTTCGGCGCCACGCCCAGCACGCGCGTGCAGTTCTCCCCGCTCGGACAGGTGGCCGGCGCGGTGGGCGCCCTGCTCTCGTCGGTTTCGACCGACAACCTCTCCGCCACCGCAACCAGCGCCAGCCGTATTGCGCAGGCGATCACGGCGCTCGACCAGTCGATCTCCGGCCTGGCACAGGTCGACGGGGGCAGTAGTGAATCGTTCGACTTCCTGTCCGGTGCCGAGTTCAGCCAGCGCCTGCTCGCGTCAGGCCTCACCGATTCGGTGAACGGCCGGGCAACCGCAGGCTCGCTGTCGGCCCTTGGCCTCACCCCAACGCCCGGCGGCGGGTTCCAGGTCGACCGTGCAGCGCTGGATCGTGCCTTCCGCACCGATCCGGCGGGCGTGCTCGCCCTGGTCACCGACTACGCGCGCAACCTGGATGGTCTGTTCGCACAGCGTGCGGGGCAACTGCTCGACCGTACGACGCTGGGGGCCGGCAGCGCCGCCCGCATCACTGACGGCCTGGCGGCTTCGCCCGGCGACTTTTCTACCCGTCAGGCGCTCGCGGCCTTCCGGGCCAATTCGCTGCTGTAGGGTTCATCGTGAAGTCGACCCTCTTCACGCCGGCCAGCGGACCACTCACTGGGCGCTGTCAGAAGGCTCTCGTGTAAACGTGCGCCGGCCGGACGCGGCCGCGGCGGTGATCCGGTTGGCCACCAGCATGCCGGCCAGCATCGACACCGTGAACACGGCGGCATCGACCGACAGCGCAGCCGTGCCGACCAGCGCCGGGCCGGGACAGAAACCGGCGATGCCCCAGCCGATACCGAACAGCGCGGCACCGCCGACCAGGCTGCGATCCAACGGCCAGCGCGGCGGCAGGGCCAGTTCACCCGAGAGCATCGGTCGACCCCTGCGCTCCACCCAGGCGAAGCCGGCGAAGGCCGCGATCAGCGCACTGCCCATCACCAGTGCAAGGCTGGGATCCCAGTGCCCGCGGATATCGAGGAAGGCGATCACCTTCGCAGGGTTGGTCATCTGCGATACGATGAGCCCCACGCCGAGCATCAGGCCGCACAGGAATGCCGCGATCGCCTTCATGCCGGCACCTGCAGCAGATGGTTCAGGATCCACACGGTCAGGACCCCGAAGCCCATGAAGGTCAGCGTTGCCACCAGCGAACGCAGCGATCCGCGGGCAAGCCCGCAGACACCATGTCCGCTGGTGCAGCCACTGCCGATGCGAGTCCCGACGCCGACAAGCAGCCCGGCCACCACCAGCCACGGCCAGTCGACCGGGGATTCCACCGGCGGGATCGGCACTGCGGACAGCACCGCAAGGCCGGGGGCCGCGACCAGGCCGAGCAGGAACGCGATGCGCCAGCCGCGCTCGCCGCCCGCCCCCGGCTTGCCGGCCGGCGCACCCGGCAGCACGTTGCCCAGGATCCCGCTGATGCCGGCCACGCGGCCGATCGTGAGTGCCAGAAACGCCGCGGCAAGACCGATCAGCGCTCCGCCGATCAGGGCGGCTCCGGGCGTGAATGCCAGCCAGTCGATGGTCATCGCTTCGTCGCTTGCCTGTGTTGTATTGCGCGATGATACCTTTGCAGTGGCTTCGCGCCGCAACCGCGCGCGCCAGAGGACACAATTCCCGCACTTACCCCATGCGAGGGCCGCTGATGCCATCCGCCTTGCAACTGCCTCCCGGCCTCGACATCGGGTCGCTGTCCCGCCGACGCTGCCTGCTGGCGCTGTCGGCCATCTTCGCCAGCACGGTCACGCCCGCAGGCGCAGCCGAGTGGAAGGCGAGCGACGATCCGTTCACCCTCGGCGTCGCTTCCGGCGACCCCTCTTCCGACGGCTTCGTCATCTGGACCCGCCTCGCACCGAAACCGACCCAGGGGGGCGGCATGCCTGCGGTGCCGGTTTCGGTGGAATGGACGATCGCCTCCGATGAGGGCCACACCCGCATCCTGCGCCGCGGACGGGCCACGGCAGACCCGCGGCTCGGCCATTCCGTGCACGTCGAAGTCGACGGCCTGGATCCGGACCGCTGGTACTGGTACCGGTTCACCGCCGGCGGTGCAGCCAGCCCGACCGGTCGCACCCGCACCTGCCCGGCACCGGGTGCGCCGTCGGCTCGCCTGCGCTTCGCATTCGCCTCCTGCCAGCACTATGAACACGGACTGTTCGGTGCCTACCGGCACCTTGCGCAGGACGACCTCGACCTGGTGCTCCATCTCGGCGACTACATCTACGAAGGCAGCAGCGCCGGCATGGTGCCGCGGCGGCACGAGACGAAGGAAGAACCGGTCAACCTCGAGCAGTACCGGAACCGCTATGCCTGCTACAAGTCAGACGCGCACCTGCGCGAGGCGCACCGCAACTTCCCCTGGGTCGTGACCTGGGACGACCACGAAGTCGAGAACGACTACGCGGCCAACCTGTCACAGAACCGGGACGATCCCGCATGGTTCCTCCAGCGCCGCGCGGCCGCCTACCAGGCCTACTACGAGCACATGCCGCTGCGCCGGGCGAGCCTGCCGCGCGGTCCCGACCTGCTGCTGTACCGCCGGGTGGCCTTCGGCGACCTGGCGACCTTCCATGTGCTCGACAACCGGCAGTACCGGTCGGACCAGCCCTGCGGCGAGGGACGCCGCGGCGGCGGCAACATGGTGCCCGACTGCACCGACCGCTTCGACCCGGCAGCGACACTCTGGGGCGGCAACCAGGAGGCGTGGCTCGACGATGGACTGGTGGCCAGTCGCAGCCACTGGAACGTACTGGCGCAGTCGCTGATGATGGCCCAGCTCACCAACCGCAACGCTGCCGGCCGGCCGGTCCACTGGACCGACGGCTGGGACGGCTATGCCGCGCCGCGGGCGCGCTTCCTCTCGCGCGTCGCTGCGACGAAGGCGTCCAATCCGCTCACCATCGGCGGCGACATCCATTCCTTCTGGGCAAGCGAGCTCAAGGCCGACTTTGACGACCCGAAGTCGCCGGTAGTGATGCCGGAATTCGTCGGCACCTCGATCAGTTCGCGCGGCATCCCGTACGAATCGACGCTGAAGGCCCTGCCCGACAATCCCCACATCCGTTACTTCGACAGCCGCCAGCGCGGGTATGCGCGCTGCGAAATCTCGCGGGCGCGCCTGCAGGCGGTGTTCCGCGGCCTGGCCGACGCCGCGGACGAGCAGTCATCGATGCGCACGCTCGCCTCCTTCGTGGTCGAGTCCGGGCGGCCCAACCTGAACCGCGAATGAGCAGGGACGGCACTGGCGTGCCCCGGGCTGGTGAGGCGTGCATGGCATAATCCGGCGTCCCCATCACCGGAGCACTTCGTTGGATCTGGCACGCCTCGAGCGGATATACGACCGATACGCGAAGATCTACGATCGCCTGTTCGGCCGTGTGTTCGATGCGCCACGCAAGTCCGCCGTGCAGTGGCTCGGTGCACGCCCGGGCGAGCGCATCCTGGAAGTGGGCGTCGGCACCGGCATCGCATTGCCGATGTACGGGCCCGGCCCGTTCGTCGTCGGCGTCGACTTCTCGCTCGGCATGCTGCGCGAGGCGCAGGCCTGCATCGGTAGCCACGGCATCGACAACGCCTGCATCCTGCGCATGGACGCAATACACATGGCGTTCCCGGACTCGACCTTCGATGGTCTGATGGCCGCCTATGTCATCACTGCGGTACCCGACTACCGGCTGCTGATGGCGGAAATGGTCCGCGTCTGCAAGCCCGGCGGCCGCATCGTGTTCGTCAACCACCTGAGCAACCGCAGCCGGCTGGTGGCGTTCGGGCAGCGCCTGCTGTCGCCGATCACTCAACGGCTGGGCTGGCGCACGGACATTTCGCTGGAAGACGTGCTGGCCGGCACGCCACTGGAAGTGACACGGGTCACCACCGTGGCGCCGTTCGGACTCTGGTACCTCGTCGAGTGCCGTAACGCAAAGCCCGCGTGAGGCTGAGGGCGGGGCTGCTGGCACTGTTCGCCGGTGCCTTCTGCATCGCCTCCTCGGCCATCTGGGTTCGCCTGTCGGAAGTCGGTCCGGTCGCCACCGCGTTCTGGCGCGTGGCGCTCGCACTGCCGCTGCTCTGGGCATGGGCCGCCTGGGCATCACTGCCGCGCCACATGGCAGCAGGTCGGCGCTTCGCCTGGCCTTTGGCGGCCGCTGGAGCCTGCTTCGCCGGCGACCTGGCGCTGTGGCACGGGTCCATCGTGCTCACCTCGGTGGCCAACGCGACCCTGCTGGCGAACTTCGCGCCGGTGTTCGTGGCACTGGCGGTCTGGGTGCTCCATCGGCGCCGGCCGCATGCGCGCTTCGTGTTCGCACTCGCGGTGGCATTGACCGGCACGGTGGTTCTGGTCGGTTCCTCCATCGCCACGGACGGCCACGCACCCACGGCCGGCCGCGCGCCCTCTGCCGAGGGTTCGCTGCGGCTGGTCGGTGATGCACTGGGCATCGGCACGGCCATGTTCTATGCCGCCTACCAGCTGTTCGTGGCGCGCGTGCGCAGCCAGGTCACGACCGCGAGCGTGATGGCCTGGAGCAGCCTTGCCTGCGCGGCCGTGCTGCTGCCGGTTGCGCTGGCCAGCGGGGAACCGTTGCTGCCGTCCAGCCTGCATGGCTGGGCGATCCTGGCAGGGTTGGCGCTGGCCTCGCATGTCGCGGGCCAGAGCCTGATCGCCTATGCGATCGCCCACCTGACGCCCACGCTGGCCTCGGTCGGACTGCTGCTGCAACCGGTGGTGGCCCCGGCCTTCGCCTGGCAGGTGCTGGGCGAGCCGGTGGGGTGGCTGCAGGTCGCCGGGGGTACGATCGTGCTGGCGGGCATCTGGCTCGCGATCCGCGCGGAACGGCCCGACAGCGAACGGGCCGGGGATGCCGACGCACGCTGAACGCTGAACGCAGGAGGCTCCATGCGACACGACAGGCTGCATCCGGAACGCCACCGGACGGAAACGACCAGCTGGCTGCGTGCAGCGGTACTGGGCGCGAATGACGGCATCGTGTCGACGGCATCACTGCTGCTCGGGGTCGCTGCCGCGTCGGTCGAACCCGGTGCGGTCCTCACCACCGGCGTCGCGGGGCTGGTCGCCGGCGCGATGTCGATGGCGGCCGGCGAGTATGTGTCGGTGAGTTCGCAGTCCGATTCGGAGCAGGCCGACCTCGCGCGCGAGCGTGCGGAGCTGCATGCCGATCCCGCGCATGAGCACGAGGAACTGGCGGGTATCTATGTCGCGCGCGGCCTGGAGCCGGCGCTTGCCCGTACGGTGGCCACGCAGCTGATGGCGCACGATGCGCTGGGTGCGCATGCACTCGAGGAACTGGGCATCTCCGACCATTCGGTGGCGCGGCCGCTGCAGGCTGCGCTGGCATCGGCTGCAAGCTTCGCCGGGGGGGCCGCGCTGCCCCTGCTATGCGCACTGCTGGTCCCGTCGTCCATGCTGATGCCGGGTATCGCCCTCGGATCGCTCGCCGCCCTCCTGCTGCTCGGAGCCGGCGCGGCACGCATCGGCGGTGCACCGGTCGCGCGTGCAACCTGGCGGGTCGGCTTCTGGGGCGCCCTGGCCATGGGGGTCACCACGGCGATCGGTGCCCTGTTCGGGGCAGCCCTCTGAAGGCGCCCCGCGCTGCAGCATGCGCGCCCACAAGCCGATTTAGGTTCCCCGATGCCCGGCCAGTCGGTATCATCCGGCGCTTTCGTACTGTCGCCTCGCACCCGCGTACACGACAGCCCCGGCGCCCGCCGGGTCAATGACAGGCACTGGAACTCCTGAATCTGATGCATGCCCTAAGTCGCGTCGTGGAAAAGACCCTGCTCTCGATGATGTGGATCAGCCTGCCGGTTGCGCCGGTTTTCCTGAGCATCGTCGCAGGCGATCGATCCTACGTGCGCAACTATCGGCAGACGATCCGCCAGCTTGCGCGCCAGCGGCAGGCGATGGCAAAGGCCGAGGTAATCGCGCGGCGATTCGGCGACGAGAAGCGTGCCGCCGAACAGAGCATGACCTGGAAGATCGAAGGCGAATGCACCCATTGCGGGGAATGCTGCCTGTACCAGACCTGCGTGTTCCTAGACCGTGACGACCAGGGTCGGTCCAAGTGCCGGATCTACGGCAGCTGGCTCTTCCGGCAACTCAGCTGCGGCTCGTACCCGCTGATGAAGGACGACATCGACCTTTACGCCTGCCCGTCGTTTCGTGCAGAACCGGTCAGGCAGGTCTCTCAGGTGCGCATCGGCCGGCATTCGATTCCGGTGGTGACGCGCAACACGGCGCCCGAAAGCACCGTGGAGGGCGGGGCATCCACCCGGCCGTGAACGGTTGAACGGGGTGGTAGCGGTACGTCCCGACTACCGCGGACACTGCCTCGTGAACCTGATGGCCTCGATAGAGGCCGGGCTCGGCACAC
The DNA here is from genome assembly GCA_947458265.1 of Betaproteobacteria bacterium. Lineage (GTDB taxonomy): Bacteria > Pseudomonadota > Gammaproteobacteria > Burkholderiales > CAIKXV01 > CAIKXV01. The sequence continues at coordinate 29,509 of CANGYF010000018.1, read as the reverse complement.
GCGCCGGCATGGCAATGCCGCGGCATCCGGCACTGCACCTGCTGCCGCCGGAGCAGGTCCGGGCGGCGCGCCGGGTGGTGCTGATCGTGCTCGACGGGCTCGGCGACGACTACCTGCTTGCCCATGGGCGCGACACCGCCTTCGCCGCGCATCGGGTAGGACGCATCAACTCGGTGTTCCCGTCCACCACCGCCACCGCGATCACCACCTTCCTGACGGGCCACTCGCCGCGCGAGCATGGGCTGACCGGCTGGAACATCTGGCTGGACGAGATTGCAGCGGTAGCGACCATCCTGCCGTTCCGCACGCGCGGGGACCGGCGCTTCCTGCGCGAGATGGGCGTCAACCCCCTGCACTTCTTCGAACGGCCCTTGCCGCTGGCCTCCCGGCTGGCATCGGTGGCCTCCACCGTCTCGCCGCGCTGGATCATCGATTCGGACTACAACCTTGCGCACAACGGTCCGGCGCTGCGCTTCCCCTACCAGACGCGCGACCAGTTCTTCGACCAGATCGTGCGCGCGGTGAATGCCAGCGGCGAACGCCAGTTCATCTACGCCTACTACCCGGAAATCGATTCGAACAGCCACGACCACGGCACCCACAGCCTCGAGGTCGCCTCGGAACTGTGGCGCCTGGACCAGGGCTTCCGCTCGATGCTGCAGCGACTGGCCGGCACCGATACCCTGGTGCTGGTCACCGCGGACCATGGCTTCATCGATTCACCGGCCGAACAGAGCATCGAGCTCGAGCGGCACCCCGCCATCGCCGCGATGCTGGCGCATCCCCTGTGCGGTGAACGCCGTCTGTCGTATGCCTACGTCAAGCCCGGCATGCAGCCAGAATTCGAACGGGCGGTGGCAGCGGAACTCGGCCACGCGCTCGACCTGCTGCCCTCCGCGCAGGCGGTCGCGGACGGATGGTTCGGCGAAGCCCTGGGCAACGACCACCCGGCGTTCGCACGCCGCATCGGCGACTACCTGCTGATGATGCGCCCAGGCTGGACGATCAAGGACTGGCTGCCGGGCGAGAACCGGCACCATCTGCTCGGCGTGCACGGCGGCACGACGCCGGCCGAGATGTGGGTGCCGCTGGTCGTGCGCGAGTGCTGAGCGCGCAGCCGTGAGTGCCGGGCGCGCAGGCGCACGTGCTGGTCAGCGCCGGATCGACTGGACGCCGTTCATCCGGACCGAGTGGCAGTAGTCGAGCATCAGCAAGTCTTCGATCAGGTCGACCGGGAAACCCTGGCGCGATTCATTGCGGTCCATTATCACCAGCGACCGGATGTAGTCGCCGCACATGGGCGTGCCCCATAGCAGCATGATGCGATCGACGATATGCGGGAAGCGCCGCTCCATTGCATGGCGTGGGTCCGGATCGACCGGCGGCTGGACCGGCAACGGCAGGTCTACCGTCGGGTCGTGCGGGATCGCACGCTCGATCTCGTCGAAACCGAACAGTTGCGGGAACGGGGAGGAGTCGTCGACCGTGGCAGGAGCGGAAGGCATGTCTGTCTCACCTTGTGGGCGCTGCGTTGGGTTCATGCAATCGGAATGTGCCACCAGCACGGGCCGATTCACAGGAACTTTATCGCGCCTTTTGGGTGACATCTTCATCAGGCGCAGGCCGGCGCCGGCCAGCGGCGACCAGGACAGGACGAACGGCATCCGTCTGCGCCACCTGGGCGGCCGCGCGCAGCGGCGCCCGCGGCAGGCCCTTGCGCAGTGAACGGTCAGCGCGCGCCGGCGTTCGCTCCGGTGGCTGCGCCATGGCCGCCGCCACCCGCGGGCCCCGGCGGCGCAGGCTTCAGCCGGGTCACGATGAACCCGGTAACCACCGGCGCAACCGGGGTGATGGCGAACCCGACTAGCGCCTACAGTGCGCCGGAAGTGCCCCCGTCGAGGTTCACGCTGGTGCCGGTGACATAGCTCGCCGCGTCCGAGGCGAGGAAGGCGATCACGTTGGCAGCCTCCGCCGCCTCGCCGAAGCGCCCGAGCGGAATGCCGGCCGCCTTCGCCTTGTCCGCGTAGTAGACCTCGCGCGGCGTGCCCGCCTTGTCCGCCCGTTTCTCGTGCTGTCCGCTCTTGATCAGGCCGATGCAGACGGTGTTCACCAGGATGTTGTCCTTCGCGTAGTCCTTCGACAGCGCCTTGGTCAGCGCAAGGCCGGCCGCGCGCGTAACCGAGGTAGGCGTCGAACTGGGACGCGGCTGCTTGCCGCCGATCGTGGTGATGTTCACGATGCGTCCGCCGCCCTGCTTCTGCATGTACGGGATCGCCGCGCGACAGCCGCGCACGGCGCCCATCAGCTTGAGCTCCAGGTCGAGGTGCCAGGTCGCGTCGTCTATCTCGCCGAAATGCTTCGAGATCGAGGTGCCGGCGTTGTTGACCAGGATATCGATGCGGCCGTACTTGGCCGCGACGCCGTCGATGAAGGCCTTCAGTGCCTCGGCCGACATCACGTCGACGCTGACCGCCGTCACCTCGCCACCCGCCGCGCGGATGGTCGCAGCGACCTCGTCGAGCGGGCCCTGGCGGCGCGCGCAGATGGCGACCTTGGCGCCTTCAGCCGCGAGCCGGATGGCGGCTGCGCGTCCGATGCCTTCGCTGCCGCCGGTGACGATGGCGACCTTGCCGTTGAGTCCCAGATCCATTGCCGTAATCTCCTGTGTTGTCTGTGCTGCGATGCGTTCGGAAGGTTCAGAAGGTGCCCAGGCCCGCCAGCCCGGTCGCCAGGTCCATGTCGTCGACCAGCTTGCGCGCGACCAGGTTGCGCAGCGTCTCGGTGGTACCGCCGCCGAGGCTGCCGTAGCGCACCCCGCGGAAGAAGCGCGACACCGCGAATTCGTCGGTGAAGCCGTAGCCGCCATGCACCTGCACCGCCTCGCTGGTCACGCGGATGCCCATCTCGTTGCAGTAGATCTTCGCTGCTGCCGCCAGCGTCGGGTCCGGGAACTGGTCGCCGGAGTGCGCCGCGCGCCAGAGCAGGCTGCGTGCCGCCTCGATATCGACGAACATGTCGGCCGCCTTCCAGCGCATGCCCTGGAACTCGCCGATCGGCTTGCCGAACGCGGAGCGGTCGCGCAGGTAGCGCACCGAGGCCTCCAGCGCCCCTTCCGCCAGGCCGAGGCAGATGGCCGGATTCAGGATACGCTGGGTGTTGAAGGCGCTCATCAGCCGCTTGATACCGTTGTCGGTGATCACCAGGTGCTCGCGCGGCTGCACGCAGTTGTCGAACACCACCTCGCACAGGTACTCGCCGCCCATCGTGTGGTACTTGGCGGTGGCGGTCACGCCAGGTGCGCCCTTCTCGACCAGCACGCAGCCGATACCGGCGCCGCCGGGCACGCCGTCGACGCGGGTGAACACCACCATCATGTCGGCGATATCCGCGCGGCTGATCAGGGTCTTCACGCCGTTGATCACGACCTTCTCGCCGTCCACGCGCGTGTTGGTGCGGTAGTTGGCGACGTCGGTGCCGGCATCAGGCTCGGTCATGCAGATCGACAGGATCGCCTCGCCGCTGGCAACCCGCGGCAGGATCGCACGCTTCACATGCTCGGGGGCATAGGTCGAGATGATCCGGGTCTGGGTGCCCACCTCGCCGAGCACTGCCATCGCCGTGACGTAGCACGCCTTGCCGATCTCCTCGAGCGCGAGCGCGGTCTCGAAGATGCCCATGCCGGAACCGCCGTATTCCTCGGGCACCGCCATGCCCATCACGCCGATCTCCGCCAGCGCCTTCAGGTTCTCGGCCGGCCAGGTGCCGTCGAGCCACTTCATTGCATTCGGCTCCAGCACGTCGTGCCTGACCTGAGCCACCGCATCCACCAGTGCCCGCTGTTCAGCGGTCAATCGGAAATCCACTGCCATCCTCCCGTCGAACCATCCCGTCGATCATCGTCCGAGCGCCCGCACGAGCGACTGCACAGCCTCGTCGATCGTCGAGCAGACCTGCACCCCGGCCTCTTCCAGCGCAGTGCGCTTGGCTTCCCAGGTGCCGAAGCTGCCCCAGGTCAGCGCACCGGCATGTCCCATGCTGACCCCGCCCGGGGCCGTGCGGCCGGCGATCAGCGCCACCACCGGCTTGTCGAGCCGGCTGGCCGCGATCGCAGCGGCGAACTCCTCTTCTTCGTTGCCGCCGATCTCTCCGACCAGCAGCACGGCCTCGGTACGGCCGTGGTGTGCAAGCCAGGGCGCGAGGTCGGCAAAGCGCGTGCCCTTCACCGGATCGCCGCCCACGCCAATCCAGGCCGACTGTCCGAGGCCGGCCTGCACCAGGCGGAAGCCCGCTTCGTAGGAAAGCGTACCGCTCTTGGAGGCCATCGCGACCGGCCCGGGTGCGAGCGACACGTCGGGCAGGAAGCCCAGCTTGGCCTCGCCCGGTATCGCCATGCCGGGCGTCGATGCACCGATCCAGGTGGCACCGGCAGCATCCACGCGATGCCGTATCTCGACCGCATCGTGCACCGGCACCCCTTCGGTCGGCGTCACCAGCAGCCGGATGCCGGCCGCCAGCGCCTCGGTCACCGCCGGCAGCACCTGCGCAGCGCCGACCAGCAGCACGCTCGCCACCGCACCGGTGGCAGCGACCGCCGATGCACAGTCGGCAAACACCGGGATGCCATCCACCGGCCCGGCGTCGGCGCGCGCACTGACGCCGGCGACGATAGCCGTTCCCGCATCGCGCATCATGCAGGCATGCCGCTGCCCGGCGCGCCCGGTGATGCCCTGCACCAGCACCGGCGTATGGCGATCGACCGACAGCGAGAACGCGGGACGCGGCTTCACAGGGCAGTCCTCGTGCTCGTACTCGCGCCTTCAGCCAGCGCCCGCCGTACCGCGTCGATGGCAAGCGACAGGTCGCGTTCGACCTTCACGCCCCGTGCGCCGAGCACCTCGACCGCTTCATCGAACCCGGGGCCGGCCAGCCGGGCGACCACCGGCACATCGAACGCTGGTACCGCATCCATCGCACGCACGAGCAGCCGGGAGAACTCGCCCAGGTGAGTGATGCCGGCGAAGATGTTCACCAGCAGCACCCGCACCCGTCGTCCCTCGCCCATCCATCCGAGCACGTCGACCAGCCGCTGCGGATCACCGCGCAGCCCGCCGGTGCGCACGTCGAGGAAGTTGTACGGACGCAGGTCCTGCGCCCGCAGTTCGTCGATCAGCATCATGCTCAGCCCGGCACCGGTGGTGAGCAGGGCGATCTCCCCCTCCGGGTCGACCACTACGTAGTCGCAGCCGTGGCGCCACTTGCGTGCAGCCTCGGGGTAGCGCGCAGCCGCTCGCTCGACCAGCGCCGACAGCAGGGGCTGCCGGTACAGGGCGTTGTCGTCGGTGATCAGCTTGGCATCGGCCGCAAGCCAGCGCGGACCGCCGGCCTGCGCCAGCACGAACAGCGGATTGACCTCGATCATCTGTGCATCGAGCGCGGTGAACGCCGCCGCGAGGCATGCGCCGGCCTCGGCGACCGGCGCGCGGTTCGCTGGCGACAGCCGCTGCGCGGCCCGGTCGACCGCTTCGACAATGGAGGCGGCGTCCAGGCCTGCCCATTCGCGCACCAGCGCCGCCGGATCGACTGCCTCGATGTCCATGCCGCCCTCGTCGCAGGCCAGCACCTGCACCTGTGCACGCGATGCATCGAGCGTCAGCGACAGGTAGACCTCGCGCGCGCCTGCGATGGCCTGCTCGACCCGGCAGCCGGCCACCGGCAGGCCGGCCAGCGGCGCGGCCATCAGCTGGCCGGCTGCCTCGAGCGCCGCCGGTGCATCGGCCGCGCGCTGGATGCCGCCCGCCTTGCCCCGTCCGCCACCGGCCACCTGCGCCTTCACGATCAGCGCCCCCGTGGGCAGCGTACCGTCGACGATGCCGCCGGCGCCGACCCAGCAGCCCTGGGGCACGGCTGTGCCGAACGCCTCGAGCAGCACCTTGGCATCGTGTTCGAAGATGAACATCGCCGTGTCGCCCGATGGCGCCTAGTAGCCGCCGCCCGAGGGGCCTGAAACCGGCTTCATCGGCGACCAGCCCGTCAGCCGTGCCGCCTCGGCCTTCACGTAGTTGGACATCGCGACACGATCGGGCGCCAGCATCACCATGCCGAATCCCTGATCGATGTAGCGCTGCGAGAACTTCGAACTGTTGGTGTGGATGCCGGCGACCACGCCGTGCCGCTTGCAGCTGGCCAGGATGGCGTTGACCGTCTCGACATGCCTGGGCTCGTCATTGTCCATCACCGGCGGCAGACCCAGCGCGAGCGCAAGGTCGGTCGGCCCGATGTAGGCCGCATCGACGCCCGGGGTCGAGATGATCTCGTCCATCTTCTCGATGCCTTCCGGGGTCTCGATCATCACGATGCAGGCGACTTCCGCATCGGCATGCTTCTGGTAATCGGTGCCGGCGTAGTACAGCACCCGGTTCGGGCCATTGCTGCGCATGCCGTGCGGCGGATAGCGGCAGGCGGCCACTGCGCGTTCGGCTTCCGCGCGGTTGCTGACCATCGGCACGATCACGCCGTAGGCGCCGGCATCGAGCACCTTCATGATCATCGACGGCTCGTTCCACGGCACGCGCACCAGCGGTGTCACGTCGGTGGTCGAGATCGCGGTGAGCATCGGCACCACATCGGAGTAGTCGATGCAGCCATGCTGCATGTCGATGCACAGCCAGTCGAGGCCGGTATGCGCCATCACTTCCGCGGCAAAGCAGTGCGGGATGGACAGCCATCCACCCACGGCCGGCTTGCCTTCGCGCCACAGCTGCTTGATACGGTTCCTGCGCATGGTCTCCCCCTCTTGTGGTCCGTTGCATGCCGGGGTCGCTCCCCGGTCGGGCACGAGTATACGTCCGGCCCGTGCGACGGCCGTCGGCGTCGGGACGACGACCGGGGCCGCGATGGACTAAAATACCTGGATGGAAGCACCGCAGTACCCTGAACCGAATCCAGCACCCAAGGAGGTCACCATGGCACAGGCCGAACGCATCCGCTTCTTCACCAAGCCTGGCTGAACGAGCTGCCTCCGGACGAAAGAGTTTCTTTCGCGACTCGATATCGAATTCGACATCATCGATATCTTCAACGACCCGCAAGGGCTTGCCGAACTGACCGCGCTCGGCGCCAAGACCACCCCGGTGGTGGCACGTGGCGACCAATGGGTGCTCGGCCAGGTGATCCCCGAAGTGGCCAGGTTCCTCGGCCTGAAGTTCGACGGCGGGCCGGCGCTCACCCCTGCCCAGCTGGTGCAGCGTGCACAGGTCGTGCTCGCCGGCGCGCAGCGTTTCGTGCCGCAGCTGCCCCAGGAGACGTTCAACGAGCTGCTGCCGATGTCCGGCCGCAAGCGCACCTACCGCGAGCTTGCGCACCATCTCGTGCGCATCCAGGAAGCGATGCTCGAGGCGGTCGAGGGCATCGAGTTCACGATCGAGCAACCGGTGAAGCCGCCGGAGGATTCGATCACCCGTCCGCAGCAGGTGGCCGACTACGCCGGCGAGGTACGCCAGCGGCTGCACGACTGGTGGGCACGGCACGAGAAGACCGACCCGACCGCAACGCAGGTGGTGCAGACCTATTTCGGCGCGCAGCCGCTGTCGGTCCTGCTCGAGCGTTGTGCCTGGCATTCGGCGCAGCACGCCCGGCAGCTGCAGTTCCTGCTGTCCAGGATGGGCATCGAGCCAGACCAGCCACTGACGGCGGAAGACCTCAAGGGATTGCCCCTGCCCGAAAAGGTCTGGGAAGACTAGCCCATGCCGTGAACGAGCCAGCCGCTGCAGCACTCCACCCGCCTTCGGTCGACCGCCTGCTGCGATCGTCCGAAGGCCAGCGGTTGATCGAACGGCATGGCCGCTCGCTCGCCCTGGACGCCATCCGCGCAGGCCTCGATCGCCTGCGCGCTTCGGCGGCGCCCTTCGACGCCGGCACCTTCTTCGCTGAATGTGCTGACCTGCTCGAACAGGACCGGCGTCCGGGCCTGCAGCCAGTCATCAACCTCACCGGCACCGTGCTCCACACAAACCTCGGACGGGCATGGGCGGCACCCGAGGCGATGGAAGCAGTGATGGCGGTGATGGGCCAGCCGTCCAACCTGGAGTTCGACCTCGCCACCGGGCGGCGCGGCGAGCGCGACAGCCATGTCGAGAAGCTGCTCTGCCGGATCACGGGCGCCGAGGCCGCGACGCTGGTCAACAACAATGCGGCCGCGGTGCTGCTGACGCTGACCGCGCTCGCAGCACGGCGCGAAGTGGTGATGTCGCGCGGCGAACTGGTCGAGATCGGTGGCGCCTTCCGGATACCGGACATCATGATCCGGGCCAATTGCAAGCTGCGCGAGGTCGGCACCACCAACCGCACCCATGGACGCGATTACGAGGAAGCGATCGGACGCTCGACCGCGGCCCTGATGCGGGTACACCCGAGCAACTACCAGATCGAGGGCTTCACCTCGACCGTGGACACGAAGACGCTCGCGGCCATCGCCCATGCGCACGAGGTGCCGATGCTGGAAGACCTCGGCAGCGGATCGCTGATCGACCTCGCACCGTACGGACTGCCGCACGAACCTACGCCGCAGGAAGCGCTGGCCGATGGTGCCGACGTGGTCACCTTCAGCGGCGACAAGCTGCTCGGCGGCCCCCAGGCTGGCCTGATCGTCGGTCGCAAGGCGCTGATCGACCGTATCCGCAAGTGCCCGCTGAAGCGCGCACTGCGGCTCGACAAGATGACCATCGCCGCCCTGGAGGCGACGCTGCGCCTCTACCTCGACCCGGACCGCCTGCGCCAGCGCCTGCCCGCGCTGCGCCTGCTCAGCCGTCCGCGCGACGAGATCCGGGCCTGCGCGCTGAGGCTGCAGCCGGCGCTCGCCGCCGCGCTGGGCGCGCGCGCGACGGTGGAGGTCGTCGACTGCTCCAGCCAGATCGGCAGCGGATCCCTGCCGGTCGACCGCCTGCCGTCGGCTGCGCTCTCAATCCGCATGGCTGGCCGGGGCGGCGGCAGCCTCGACCGGCTCGCGTCGCGCCTGCGTGCCCTGCCCCGACCGGTGGTCGGCCGCATCCACGACAATGCCCTGCTGCTCGACCTGCGCTGCCTGGAGGCAGACGCCGAAGCGGTGCTGGTCGCGCAACTGCCGCAGCTCGCAGGCTGACCCGCGATGATCGTCGCCACCGCAGGACACATCGACCACGGCAAGACGTTGCTGGTCAAGCGTCTCACCGGCATCGACACCGACCGCCTGCCGGAAGAGAAGCGGCGCGGCATCTCGATCGACATCGGCTTCGCCCACCTGCGGCTGCCTGATGGCAGCGCGATCGGCTTCATCGACGTACCCGGCCATGAACGCTTCGTGCGCAACATGCTCGCCGGCGTGTCGGGCATCGACTTCGTGCTGCTGGTGGTGGCGGCCGACGACGGCGTGATGCCGCAGACCCGGGAGCACCTGGCGATCCTCGACCTGCTGGGGGTGCGCGAGGGCCTGCTGGTGATCACCAAGGCCGACCGGGTGCCACCCGCGCGCATCGAGGCGGTGACCGAAGAGCTGCGCGCACTGGTGGCCGACACGGTGTTGCGCGATGCGCCGGTGCTGGCAGTGTCCGCGCTCAGCGGCGACGGCATCGACGTGCTGCGCGAACGCCTGGTCGCGCGCCTCGCCGACCAGCGCAGCGAGGCGTCCGAAGGGCGCCACTTCCGCCTCGCGATCGACCGCTGCTTCACCGTCGCCGGCAGCGGCACCGTGGTCACCGGCACCATCTTCGCCGGCGCCGTGAAGGTCGGCGACAACCTGTGCCTGTCGCCGTCCGGGGTGGCGGTACGCGTGCGCGGACTGCAGGTGCAGGGACGCACGGTCGATCAGGCACGCGCCGGTGCGCGCTGCGCAGTCAACCTGGCCGGCGCCGACCTGCAGAAGGATGCCATCGCGCGCGGCGAATGGTTGCTCGATCCGTCCATCCATGCGCCGACCAGCCGCATCGACGTGCACCTGCGCGCGCTGGGAACCGAATCGAGCGCATTGCGCCACTGGACGCCAGTGCATGTGCACCTGGGGACCGCCGACGTCACCGGGCGCCTGTCGACGCGGCGTGACCTGTCGATCGCACCGGGGAGTGCAGCGGTGGCACAGCTGGTGCTCGACGAGCCGGTCGGCGCGATCGCCGGCGACCGCTTCATCGTGCGCGATTTCTCGGCGCAGCGCACGATCGGCGGCGGTCATGTGATCGATCCGTTCCCGCCGCCGCGCCGTCGGCGCATCGCCGAGCGGCAGCTGGAACTGGCTGCGCTCGATGGCGGCACGCCAGCGGAAGTGCTGCAGGCACTGCTGCCGCAGGCTTCGGCCGGGATCGATGTCGCGTTGTTCGAGCGACGCTTCAACCTCACCGCCGAAGCGGCGCAGCGGCTCTACAAGGCAGCCGGCCTGCAGTTGCTCGGGCGCGACGTGCGCCGCGCCTTCACAGCGGCCCGTCTGGCGGAGATGCGAGAGGCGCTGCTGGCCGAGGTACGCGCCTTCCATGCCCGCTCGCCGCAGGCGACCGGCATCGAGCTGGCCGTGCTCCAGAAGAACGCCGGGCTGGCGCTGCCCGACGAGATCCTGCAGGCGGTGCTGCGCGATGCAGTGCAGGCGCGCACGCTCGAACTCACCGGCGGCCTCGCCAGGCTGCCGGGCTTCGATGCCGCCGCCAACAGCGCCGACGAAGCCATGTGGAAACGGGTCCGGCCGCTGCTGTCGAAGACGCCCAGCGCCCCGCCCCAGGTGCGCGAGGTTGCAGCCACGCTCAAGCTCGACGAGAAGGCGCTGCAGGCGATGCTGCAGCGGCGGATCAAGCGCGGCGAACTGGTGCGCATCGACCCGCAGCGCGTCTACCTCCGCGCCGCGATCGTGGCGCTGGCCCGGGTGGTGGAAGCCACTGCGCAGGCCGCCCCCGGCGGCCAGTTCAACGCCGCGCAGTACCGTGACCAGGCCGGCATCGGCCGCAGCCTGGCGATCCAGATCCTCGAGCATTTCGACAGTGCCGGCCTCACGCTGCGGGTCGGCGACGCCCGCAAGCTGCGCCGGAAGGTGTCCGAGGTCTACCGCGAGGCCGCACAGCCGGACGCATGAGATAATCGCAGGGCTGCAAGGGAAGGGAAACGTCCCCGGTGGGACGGCCGGACTTCAAACCCGGTGAGGGCTGTGATCCAGTCCTCCGTGCGTTCGACTCGCACTCTCTTCCGCCAATCCGATGCGGCTTGACATCGGCTGCCTTCGTTCCTAATGTACGGGAACCATGACTCCATACGGCAGTCGCGCCCGAGGTGAACCGCTGATCCTGGAAGTCGATCCGGCGGGGACACCGCGCCGGTGGCTGCTGGTCGAAGAGGCGATCACCTACCATGCCAAGCACCAGGTGGCATGGTCAATCGGCACCATCGTGCGCACCTTCCACGGCGGGCTGTCCCGCAGCACCGGCGAGCGCTCCGAGCTGTCGACTGCGAGCATCATCGCGATCAAGGGCTCCGGCGTCTTCGCGAAGGAATTCCAGCGCGAGCCGGCGCTGATCAACCCCGCGCTGTTCGTGCGCGACCGTCAGGTCTGTGCCTACTGCGGCGACCGCATGCGCGAACGCGAACTGTCGCGCGACCACATCGTGCCGCTGTCGCGCGGTGGCGAAGACCGGTGGATGAACGTGGTCACGGCCTGCAGGTCCTGCAACAGCAAGAAGGACAACCGCACGCCGGAGGCCGCGCGCATGCCGCTGCTCTACATGCCCTACGTGCCCAACCGCCACGAGCACATGATCCTGCAGAACCGTCGCATCCTGGCCGACCAGATGGAGTACCTGATGGCCCGGGTGCCGAAGCACAGCCGCCTGCACGGCTGAACATCGGCGAGGCGCCAGGGCGCCGCATGCCCGGGATGCGTCAGGTGCCGTAGCGCACGTTGCTCTTCGCCTCGCGGATCGCGCACAGGGCGCTGTAGCAGGCAAGCCAGGCGGTCTTCGGATTGTCCGGGTCCGCGACGTTCGCCAGCTTGATCGAGATGTCGCTCGCCTTGCCCCGGATCTCGATGAAGTGGGTGTTGCGGGTCAGCGCGGGATCGGCGACCACCTTCAACCGGGTGCGGTCGAAACCGATGCCGGCCAGCGCGAGCCCGGCCGCGATGTTGACGTTGGCCGGAAAGTGACCGGCACCCTCGCGCACCGGGCCGTCGTAGAGCACGGTGGCTTCCTTCAGGCCGGCGAGATCGATGCCCAGCTGCTCGACGTAGGCGATGCCCTTCCATGCGATCGGCGGCTTGGTGACCGCGATCGAGGCCTCGTCGACGCCGGCAAGTGCCATCGTCTTCAGCCCGTCGAGGCCGCAAATGCCGCCAGAGGGGACGTACAGCAGCCCCCCGGACGCGCGTGCAGCCGCTTCGAGGCGCGTACGCAGGGTGTCGTCGGCGAGCGCGCCGCAGGACAGCACCACCAGCGCCAGTCCGCGATCGAGCACCGCCTGTGCGTACAGCCTGACCGCCTCGTGTCCGGCCGCCTCGACCACCACGTCGGGCGAGGTCGCCAGCAGCGAATCGATGTCCGCCACGAACGTGCAGCCGTTCGCTTCAGCCAGCGCGCGGCCGCGCGAGTTCATGCTGCGCCCCATCAGCGCAACCACCTCGACATCGCCCAGCGTCCCGCGCTGGGTGTGTTCGAGCGCGATGCGCGCGATGCTTCCTGCCCCGATGATCGCCACCCGCATGTGCTACTCCCTGGAAACGGCCTGCGCCCAGCCTGCGCTGCGCGGGTTCGCCGAAGAAGGCCAAGTGTGCCATGCTCGACGTCGCACGACGCTGGCGCTCACAGACGCCAGCGGCTTCAGGAACCGACAACTCACGGAGCTGGAACATGGCAGCAACCAGGAGCGCCACCGGTGGTGCCAGGAACGGGGACGCCGGGGATCGCCCGGCCCGCAACGGAAGCCGCAGCGCGGCCGCAGGCGGCGTGCTCACGGCGCTGGTCCTGTCGATGCAGGCCGCAGCCTTTGCGCAGCCCGCGCCGATCGCCGCCTACCCTGACCGGCCGATCCGCCTGGTCGTACCGTTCCCGCCCGGTGGAATCAACGACCTGGTCGCCCGCATCATCGGCCAGAGCCTGAGCGAACAGTTGCGGCAACCGTTGCTGATCGACAACCGCGCCGGCGCCGGCGGTACGCTCGGCCTGGGCATCGCGGCACGGGCGAATCCGGACGGCTACACCCTCGCCTTCGGTGCGACCAGCACGGTGGCCGTCAGCCCCGCCCTGTACCGCAACCTGTCCTACGATCCGGTCAAGGCGTTCGCGCCGATCGCCCCGCTGGCGGAAGTCCCGAGCGTGACACTGGTCACGCCCTCGCTGGCGGCCGGTTCGATGAAGGAGCTGATCGCGCTGGCGCGCGCGAAACCCGGGTCGCTCAACTTCGCCTCGGCCGGCGCCGGAACCTCGCAGCACATGGGCACCGAGCTGCTCAAGGCGATGGCGAAGGTCGACCTGGTGCACGTACCCTACAAGGGCGGCGCGGCGGCCATGGCCGACCTGCTGGGGGGCCAGGTGCAGTTGCTGATGGAGCCGCTGCCGACGGCGATGCCGCACATACGCTCGGGCAAGGTGCGCGCACTGGCGGTCACCTCGCGCGCCCGGCTGCCGATCCTGCCGGACGTGCCTACCGTCGCCGAGGCCGCGGGCCTGCCCGGCTACGAACTGATGATCTGGTTCGGCCTGCTCGCCCCGGCGGACACGCCACGCCCGATCGTCCAGCGCCTGAACCTGGAAGTGCTCAAGGCCATCGCCTCGCCAGAGGTTCGCGAACGCTTTTCGCAACAGGGCGCGACCCCTTCGGCACCGCAGACGCCGGAACAGTTCGGCGCCTTCATCCGGCGCGAGATAACGAAGTGGGCCGAGGTCGCGCGCATTTCCGGCGCCAGGGTGGAATAGCCCGGGCGCTCAGCGACCCGGCGTCGATCGCTCGCGCTGGGTCTCGGCGATCGCCTGCCAGCGCGGGTGGCCGCGCCATGCCTCGACCGGCACCGGCAGCCGGCGCGACCAGTTCGGATGCTCGACCGTGGTGCCTGGCAGGTTGGTCGCCTCGACCAGGTCGAACACATCCTCCGGGTTCACCATGGTCCAGATCGACGCGGCGCGCGCGAGGAATGCATGCACCGCATCGACCAGCAGTGGCGGCAGCAGAGGGTGCTCACCGGCATCCCGCGATTCGCCGTCCGGCATGAGGCCGGTTTCGACCAACGCCGCGAGCAGTGCATGGCGCGCCTGCCAGCGGTCGCCGGCGAAGCGGTCATACTGACCCTGGTCGAGCAACCCCAGCTTCAGGCGCTGTAGCAGGTCGTCACCGGTCCACCAGCCCTGCAGCGGAGACAGATCGTGGCTGCCGATCGATGCGAGCGACAGCCGCGGATAGTCCTGCGGCCGGCGGAAGTGATCCGGAGCATCGCGCTCGAACACGAGCAGGCGGTACGACAGCACGTCGGCGCCCTGCAGTCCTTCGCGCACCGCCGGCGGGACCGTGCCGAGGTCTTCGCCGATGACCATGCAGGCGTGGCGCGCGCTCTCGATGCGCAGCGTGGCGAGCATCGCCTGGAATGGATAGTCGACATAGGCACCGGCGGCCGGCCCCGGACCCGGCGGGATCCAGAACAGCCGCATCAGGCTCATCACATGGTCGAGTCGCAACGCATCGAAGCGGGCCATGCTGGCGGCGATCACCGAGCGGAAGGCCTCGCAGCCGTCGGCGCGCAGGCGGTCCGGGCGCAACGGCGGCAGGCCCCAGTCCTGCCCCTGCAGGTTGAAGTCGTCCGGCGGGCAGCCGGCGCTCATCGACAAGGCATATGCATGACGAGAGGCCCACAGTTCGGAGCCGCCCCGGTCCGCACCGAGCGCGACATCCCCGTACAACAGGACGCCGCGAGCGGCGGCGCTGGCCCTGGCCTGCTGCCACTGGCGCGACGCCTGCCACTCGAGGAACCGGTGGAATCCGACATCCTCGGCATGGTCGCGGCGCCACCGTGCGACCGCGTCGCCACAGGGATCGCGCAGCGCCTCGGGCCAGCAGGGCCAGCCCCAGACCGACGCGTCGGCCGCATGAAGCGCCAACTGGATCGACTGGTAGGTCGCATGCAGTTCCAGGCCATCGGTGGCGCGCGAGAACGTCTCGAATGCATCCTGCCATGCACCCGGCGCGGTAACAGCCCCTGCCGGCGTGCCCTCTCCTGCCGCGCCTGCCGTGCACTCCACGCGAAGGAACGCATCGTAGATCGCGCGCAGCACCGGGAGCTTGAGCGCTGCCACGCCCGCATGGTCGACGCGCTGCGCATCGCGCAGTGCGGCGCGCGCCGATTCCGGCGCCAGCCGAGCGCACAGTGCGGACACGATCGACGGATCGCGGAACACGTCGATGCGCTCGGGATCGATGTACAGCGGATGCAGGAACAACCGGCTCACCGCCGAGTACGGGCTGGACTGCTCGGGACGGTCCAGCGGCACGGCATGCAGCGGGTTCAGGCCCACCACGCCCGCCCCCACGGCCGCAGCCGTCTCGACCAGTACGACCAGGTCGCTGAAGTCGCCGATGCCCCAGTTGCGCTCCGAACGAACGCCGTAGAGTTGCACCGCGATGCCCCACTGCCGACCACCGTCGCGCAGCCCCGGCGGCAGATGGCAGCGGGCCGGCGCGCAGAGCAGGGTCGCCGCCACCGGCGACGCCGGCAGTGGACGGCCGTCCGGACCGCACCCCGTTTCGACCCGGACGGACAGCCGGTGGCGACCGGCCGGCAGCGCCGGCAGCGACAGCAGCGGATCACCCGCATCCAGGGGCTGCGAACCCTGCATCGTGCTGCCGTCCTCCTGCGCGACCGTCCAGACGATGCGTCCGACCGCACCCTGTGCCTGGCTGCCCGGCACAGCATCCAGGCCGGACCGGGACAGCCGTATGTCGGTCGGCTGGCCAGCTTCGAGGACGATCGTTTCCGGCAGCAGGCGATGCGCATCGGCATCCCGGCGCTGTTCCACCGCCCGTGACAAGGCGTCCGCATCGGGCGCGCCGGCCAGCCCGAGCGCATCGAGTGCCGCGACCAGCGTGCTGGCGGGCGCCTCGCGCCAGTTGCCCCAGATGTCGTGGTAACCGGTTGCAACGCCGGCGGCACGCGCGGCGTCGCTCAGTTGCACGCTGTTTCCGGAAGGCTGCTGGGAGGGCAAGGGTCGGACATGGAACGACTGGCAGGCGACGGCAGGTTCGGGCGACGGCGCAGCAGCAGGTGACGGCCCCTGGCCACAGCATCGCCCGCCGGCTCATTGTAGCCCCGCGCCCGGCCGGCCCGTGCACACGGCAGGAATGGCGGGCGGGTGGGCGGGCGGGTGGGCGGGCGAGCGGCGATTCCGACCCGATCGAGCGCCCCTGTTCTACACTCGAGTGAACGGTCATGTCCCGAACTTCTCACGCCACGGTTGAACCCATGCCACCTCAGATCCCCTCGCTGGCGCTGTCCGAAATGAACCCGCTGCCCCGACTGCTGATGGGGCCAGGGCCGATCAATGCCGATCCGAGGGTGCTGCGCGCGATGTCGGCGCAGCTGCTCGGCCAGTTCGATCCGCAGTTCCGGCAGTACATGCGCGACACCCAGGCGCTGTACCGCGGCGTGTTCGAGACGACGAACACGCAGACCCTGTGCATCGACGGCACCGCCCGTTCCGCCATCGAGACGGTGATGGTTTCCCTGGTCGAACCGGGCGACCGGGTCCTGGTGGCGAGCTTCGGCCGCTTCGGCCAGCTGAAGGCGGAGATCGCGCGCCGGATCGGCGCCGAGGTGCGGGTGATCGAGGCCGAATGGGGAACGGTGTTCGACCCTGCCCTGATCGAGGCGGAGATCCGGGCGTTCTCGCCGAAGCTGCTCGCCTGCTGCCAGGGCGACACATCGACCACCATGCTGCAGCCGCTGTCCGAGCTGGGCGCGCTGTGCCGCCGCCATGGCGTGATGCTGCAGGTCGACGCGACCGCGTCGCTGTGCGGAACTCCGCTGCCGGTGGACGAATGGCAGATCGACTGCGTGACCGGGGCGCTGCAGAAGTGCCTCGCTGGCCCATCCGGCATCGCACCGATCACGCTATCGGATGCGCTGTGCGACACCATCATGCGCCGGCGCCATGTCGAGGAAGGCCTCAGGCCGGCCGATTACCAGCCCGGTGCCGGGCGCATCATCCCGTCGAACTATTTCGACCTGGCGATGATCATCGACTACTGGAGCGAGCGGGCGCTCAACCACCATACCGAAGCCACGACCATGCTCTACGCGGCGCGCGAATGCGCCCGCATCTTCCTGCAGGAAGGCCATGCGGCGGTCTACGCCCGCCATGCGCTGGCCAGCCGCGCGATCGTGGCCGCGCTGGAAGCGATGAACCTGAAGGTGTTCGGCGACAAGGCGAACAAGATGCCGAACGTCACCGGCGTGTGGATCCCTGACGGCGTCAACGGCGACCGTGTGAGAAGCGCGATGCTCGACGAATTCAACATCGAGATCGGCACCTCGTTCGGTCCCTTGCACGGGCGCATCTGGCGCATCGGCGCGATGGGCTACAACGCGCGGCGCGATGCCGTGCTGAGCACCCTGTCCGCGCTGGAAGCGGTACTCGCCGGCGAGCACCACCGCTTCGCGCGCGGCGCCGGCGTGGACGCGGCGCGTGCGGTGTACCACGAAGGCTGACTGCGACAGTCCCGCCACGGCGGTGGCCGTGGTGGCCACCGCGCAACGGTCAGAGCCCGCGATCGCGGTAGGGAAACTCGGACGGATGCGGCAGTGACGGATCGAACCAGGATCGCAGCGCGATGTCGCAGATCGCATAGCCCCAGTTGACCAGCCGCTCCTGCAGGTCGTCGGACATCGCGGCGAAGCGCGTCGGCAGCGCCGCGAGTTCTGCCGCCCGGCCCGGCGGGCAGACCAGGCAGGTATCGGCCGGATAGTCGGCCGTGGCCGCGCATAGCGACCAGTAGGCACCGGAATGCCGTCCACCCTGGAAGGCAGACAGCAGTGCATGCCTGGGCGGCAACCGCAGCGAATGCTGCAGCATCTCCATCGCGCGCGCCGCCTGCTCCAGCTTGCCGTCGAGCGACTCCTCTTCGACCAGCGCGCCACCGCCGTCGCTGACCCAGAGGGTCTGGCAATCCTGCGCATCGGTGATCGCCAGCGGATCGCACAGCGTACCGTCAGCCAGCTGCATCGCGCGCGCATCTCCGTCGAGATTACTCTCGCTCACGCGCAGCGCCGGAAAGGCAGGCGGCATGGCGATCGAGGCACACACGGCATCGGTCACCGGATAGCTCGGGTCGCAGATCGAAAGGGCACCGCTGCGGCTGCGCACCTCGCTGCTGAACACCACGCGACTACCCGAGTTCAGCTGGCTGGCGCCGATGGACAGAACGGGCGCCTTCGGCAGGTCGCCGAACTGCACGCCTCGGTAAAGCTCCCGGTCGAAGTTGTGGGATACCCATTCGGTCAGCGACCTCGGGAACAACAGGCCACCGACGACCGACCGGCCGTCCAGGGTACGGCTGGCCAATGCCCGCAACGGACCGATGATCTCGCGGCGCACCGCGTCCGGCGAGAAGCCGTCCACCGCCATGCGCGACCAGTGCACGGCGACCAGGCCCGCGACGATCGCGCCGCCGGACACCCCGCAGATCCGGGTCGCTCGCTGCAGCAGGCCGGCCTCGGAGAGGCGAAGGACGGCACCGGCGTTGAACAGGACAGCGCGGTAGCCGCCACCCGACAGGCAGAGCGCGATGCCCGGGTTGGCGGGCTCGGGACTGGACATCGCGGCAGGTGGCATGGCAGTGGCGGCGTGGAGGGCGGGCGCTGCGCTCGGGCAGCAGGTACGGAGCTTACCGCGGTGCCGGTGGGGCCGCCAGCCGTTGAGCTGGCCGGTGAGTTGGCAGATGAGCGGCGCAGCCCACGATCCTCGGCTGCCTGGCGCCGCCCTGCCGCCGTCCAACGCGGCCCGTGGAAGTCGACGGAACGATCTATCATTCCGGGTTGGTCCCGGGCATGGCGCTGCCCCGGCCCGCTTCCCCTACTGCGCCTCTCCTGATACCGCGACTGCTCTCCGATGCTCTCACTTGCCCACGGCCTGCGCTTCGAACAACTGTACCAACGTGAAGGCCTTGCGTCGCTCGATGCAGCCTTCCTGCAATGGCTGGATGCGGCGGACGCCGGCCTCGGCGCCCGCCTGCGCTGTGCGCGCGCCGCGCCCGATTCGCTCGACGCAGCCGGTGAGGCAGCGCTGCTGATCGAGCTCTCGCCGTGGGTAGACGATTTCGTCGGCGGCCTGTTCGGCATCGGCGATGCGGTGCGCGCGCTGTCGGCACGCCACAACGAACTGGCCCCGCTCTACGAGTGCAAGCGGCAGTTCGTGCAGCGCCAGGCGGCCACCAAGGTCAAGCCGGAGGCACTGGCCGGCTTCGACCCGGATGCAGCGGCAACGACCCTGCAGGCATGGTTCGGCGAGGCTTTCGGCGAGCTGGCCTTCGCGCGCCATGTGACGGCCTGGCAGGCCGACCCGGACCTTTCCGACCGCATCGCCCTCGCCCTGCATTATGCCGCCTGGGCGCTGACCACGCCGGCCGGCCGCCAGCGCCACGCAGCCGGCGTACTGTTCAAGACCCCGCACAAGACCGATCCGATGCATCTGGTGCCGGTCGAGACCGATACCTCCGGCGGCTACAACGCGTTCACGCTGGGCGAGACGCACCAGCGCCACCGGGAAGGGTTCGCCCTGACCGACACGGGCACAGACCTGGTGGGCGCACTCGACCAGGCGCACTACTGCATCTGGTGCCACCACCAGGGCAAGGATTCCTGCTCCAAGGGCCTGAAGGAGAAGCTCAAGGGCGACGCCGCAGAGATCGATGTGCTGCCCGCGGCCGCGCGCTACAAGAAGTCGCCGTTCGCGGTGACGCTGGCCGGCTGCCCGCTCGAAGAGCGCATCTCGGAATTTCACGAAGTGAAGACGATGGGCCATGCGATCGGCGCACTGGCAATGATCGCGATCGACAACCCGATGCTGCCGGCCACCGGCCACCGCATCTGCAACGACTGCATGAAGGCATGCATCTACCAGAAGACCGAGCCGGTCAACATCCCTGAAGCGGAGACCCGCACGCTCAAGGATGTCCTCGAACTGCCCTGGGGCTTCGAGATCTACAGCCTGCTCACGCGCTGGAACCCGCTCGACATCCGGCGCCCCCTGCCGCGCCCGGCGTCGGGACGACGTGTGCTGGTGGTCGGGCTGGGTCCGGCCGGCTTCACCCTCGCCCACCACCTGATGAACGACGGCCACGCCGTGGCCGGGGTCGACGGGTTGAAGATCGAGCCTCTGCCGCCCGCGCTGTCGGGCGTCGACGGCCACGGCCGTCGCGTGGCGTTCCATCCGATCGAGCGCGTGGAGGAACTCTACGAGTCGCTCGACGACCGCGTCATGGCGGGCTTCGGCGGCGTTGCCGAGTACGGCATCACCGTGCGCTGGAACAAGAACTTCCTGAAGGTGATCCGCCTGGTGCTCGAGCGACGGCCAGAGTTCGCCATGTTCGGCGGGGTCCGCTTCGGCGGCACGCTGACCGCACAGGAAGCCTTCGACATGGGCTTCGACCATGTTGCACTCGCCGCCGGCGCCGGCCGTCCGACCATCCTCGACATGCCCAACGGCCTCGCGCGCGGTGTGCGTACCGCCTCGGACTTCCTGATGGCGCTGCAGTTGACCGGCGCGGCGAAGGCGGACTCGATCGCGAACATGCAGCTGCGCCTGCCGGTGGTGGTCATCGGTGGCGGCCTGACCGCCGTCGATACTGCGACCGAGTCGCTCGCCTACTACCCGGTCCAGGTCGAGAAGTTCCTGGCGCGCTACGAGACGCTGGTGGCCGAGCGGGGCGAAGACCTGGTACGTGCGCGCTGGAACGACGAGGAGCGCTCGATCGCCGGCGAGTTCATCGCGCATGGGCATGCAATCCGCGCCGAGCGCATTGCCGCACGTGCCGAAGGGCGCCCGCCACGACTGGCGGCGCTGATCGCCGGCTGGGGTGGCGTGACGCTTGCCTACCGCAAGCGCATGGTCGATTCGCCGTCCTACACGCTGAACCACGAGGAAGTGCACAAGGCACTCGAGGAAGGCATCGTGTTCGCCGAAGGACTCTCGCCGCGGCGCATCGATGTCGACGGCATGCAGCATGTCGAGTCGATCACCATGACCCGCCAGTCGCTGGGCGAGGACGGTCGCTGGAGCGATGCCGGCGACGTGGTGCTGCCGGCACGTACCGTGCTGATCGCGGCGGGCACCAATCCGAACACCGTGCTGGCCCGCGAGGACGCGCAGACCTTCGTGCTCGATGGCCGCTACTTCCGCGCCTGCGATGAACAGGGACAGCCGGTGAAGCCGGAGCGTTCCATCTCGAAGCCGAAGCAGCCGAACGTCTTCCTGTCCCGACGCGAGGACGGCCGCTTCATCAGCTTCTTCGGCGACCTGCATCCGTCCTATTTCGGGAACGTGGTGAAGGCAATGGGATCGGCCAAGCAGGGCTATCCGACCGTGTCGGGCGTGCTTGCCGGCCTGCCCCCTGCGCAGGAACCAGGCCACGGCGCTTTCTTCGACCGCCTGAACGACGAGTTGCGGGCGACCGTGCATGCGGTGAACCGGCTGACGCCCACCATCATCGAGGTGGTCGTGCGGGCACCGCGCGCAGCTGCACGGTTCAAGCCAGGGCAGTTCTACCGTCTGCAGAACTACGAGATGAATGCCGCGCGTATCGACGGTACGCGCCTGGCGATGGAAGGCCTGGCGATGACCGGCGCCTGGGTCGACCCGCAGCGCGGACTGGTCTCGACGATCGTGCTCGAGATGGGCGGCTCTTCCGACCTGTGCAAGACCCTGCGCCCGGGCGAGCCGATCGTCCTGATGGGCCCCACCGGCGAGCCCACCGAGATCGCTGGCGGCGAGACCGTGATGCTCGTCGGCGGCGGCCTGGGCAACGCAGTCCTGTTTTCCATCGGCCAGGCCCTGCGCGCCGCCGGCTCCAGGGTGCTCTACTTCGCCGGCTACAAGAAGCTCGAGGATCGCTACAAGGTCGAGGAGATCGAAGCCGCGGCAGACACCGTCATCTGGTGCTGCGACGAGGCGCCCGGCTTCGCGCCCGGTCGGCCGCAGGACCGCACGATCAGCGCCAACATCGTCGAGGCGATCGCAGCCTATGCCGAAGGACGCCTGGGCGAGCCGTCCATTCCGGTGGCCGATGTCGACCGCATCATCGCAATCGGATCCGACCGCATGATGGCGGCGGTCGGCGCCGCGCGGCATGGCGTGCTGTCCCAGCACCTGAAGGCGTCGCATCGCGCGATCGGGTCGATCAACTCGCCGATGCAGTGCATGATGAAGGAGATCTGCGCCCAGTGCCTGCAGCCGCACCGCGACCGCGAGACCGGGCGGATCACCTACGTGTTCTCCTGCTTCAACCAGGACCAGTCGCTCGACCAGGTGGACTTCCCTGCCCTGAACGAACGACTGCGCCAGAACTCGGTGCAGGAGAAGCTCACGGCGCAGTGGATCGGCCGTTGCCTGCAGCGACTCGGCGACCAGCACGCATCACGGCCGGCGTGACGCGGATGGGCTGCGGCAGCAGCCCATCCGAGGACTCGGCACCGGTCAGCCTGGCTGCGGGAGATCGACCGCGGGCGCGGCGCATCAGGCGCCGCCCGGTGGCAGGAACCTAGCCGCCGGCTGCCTCGATCGTGTTCACCACCAGCATCGCCACGGTCATCGGGCCCACGCCGCCGGGCACCGGCGTCACGTAACCGGCGACCTTCTCCACCGACTCGAAGTCGACGTCGCCGACCAGTTTGCCTTCAGCCGTGCGGTTGATGCCGACATCCAGCACGATGGCGCCCGGCTTCACCATGCTGCCGTCGACGATGCCCGGCCGCCCGACGGCTACCACCAGCACGTCCGCGCGCCGCGTGTGGGAAGCAAGGTCGACCGTCTTCGACGTGCACAGCGTGACCGTGGCGTCGCGCCCGAGCAGCAGCAGGCCCATCGGCTTGCCGACGGTATTGCTGCGACCGACCACGACTGCATCCTTGCCGGCGAGCTTCGCACCGATGGAATCGAGCATGCGCATCATCCCGGCCGGGGTGCACGGCGGGAAACGGGTGTGGCCGCTCAGCAGGTCACCACGGTTCAGGGTGTGGAAGCCGTCGACGTCCTTCGCCGCCATGACTTCGGCCAGGATCGCGGCTTCGTCCAGCCCGGCGGGTAGCGGCAGCTGCACCAGGATGCCATGGATCGAACGATCGCCGTTCAGCCGGCGTACGACCTCGATCACCTCTGCCTGCGACGCCGATGCAGGCATCTCGATGACCTCCGAATGCACGCCCACCGTCGCGCACGACTTCACCTTGTTGCGCACATAGGCGCGCGAGGCCGGGTTGTCCCCGACCAGCACCACCGCAAGGCCGGGCCGGACGCCGCGTGCGACCAGCGCGTCCACCCTGCCCCTGCATTCGGCGAGCACCTGCTCGGCGAGCGCCTTGCCATCAATCCGCTGTGCAGCCATCGTTGCCTGTCCCCTGATTCGACTGGCGCGCACTTTATTGAAAAGCGCGGGCACCGGCAACTGCGGCCGGTCCGGGGCCACGCGTCAACCGGGCGGAAGCAGCAGGATCACCGCGACCACGCGCCTGCCGTTCTGGTCGAAACGCAGCTCCTCGCACACGGAACGCACCAGTTCGAGACCTCGCCCCCGGCGCACCGACTCCGGCCCCTTCAGCTTCGCCAGGCGCGCTTCGAGGCTTTCGACGTCGAAGCCGGGACCGGAATCCTCGATCTCGATCTGAAGGTATTCACCACCGCCGGAAGGCTCCACCGCGGCCTTGATCCAAAGGCTGCCGTAAGTGAGCGCCGCCAGGCGGTTGACCCGATCCTCGCGCAGGCGCTCCCGCCCGCCCGGGAGTTCGAGCAGCGCCGGATCCAGCGCGAGCACCCCGTAGTCGAGTGCATTGGCCAGCAGCTCCGAGAGCACGCAGAACACGTTCGAACGCAGGCGGCTGGGTATCCCGAGCTGCTCGACCAGCCCACTGACGAACGGCACGAGCGTGATCCGGCGCAGCTGCGCCGGGCCCAGCCGCATCTCCATCGCCCAGTGGGTGGACCGTCCCCGTCCCGGACTGCGGGGCACGGCTGCCGGCAAGGCAGGTACGTCGGCTGTGGTCTCGGCATGCGGCTCGAGCAGGCAGTCGACCAGCAGTACGGACGCATCGTCTTCCAGCGCCCGCCCGCCAGCGAAGTCATGGAGCTGGTTGACCACCCGCTGCAGCCGGGATGCAGCCGGGCCGCGCACTGCCTCGATCAGTTCCCGGTCGCCGAATCGATGCTTTCCGTCCTGCCCGAGCGCCTCCGAAAGGCCGTCCGAAACCACCATCAACTGGCACTGTTCGACGTAGGCGAAGCGCTCCACGGAGCTGTCGAAGTCCGAGCTGTCCAGGATCCCCAGGGCCATGTGGCGCGAACGCCAGAAGCGCTCCATGCTGCCGTCGCTGCCCAGCAGTATCACCGGCGGGCAGCCGCCATTCCAGACCTCGATCATCCGCTCGCGCATGTCGATCGATGCTGCCACGCAGGCGACGAAGCGGTCGGCTGGCATGCAACTGCGCAGCTTGCGGTTCATTTCCGTGACTATGCTGGCAATGTCGAAGCCGCGGTCGGTCATCCGGTGGAACACATCGCTCACCGGCAGCACCGAAATCGCCGCCGCCAGCCCGTGGCCTGTCCCATCGGCCAGCAGCACGTTCACCCGGTCGTCCGGCGACCGCGCAACGGCCACCACGTCCCCGCTCAACTGATGGGCCGGAGACACCCAGGCGTGCATCAGCCGGTCAGCCAGCGGATCACGCCCTTCCAGCCTCGATATCAGATGGCTGGCGATGCGCTGCTCTTCCTCGGCCTCGTCCTGATACTGCTGGAGCGCAGCGCGCTGTGCCTGCATCCTCGAGACATAGGCACCCATCCGCAAATACAGGCCCAGCCGTGCGGAGAGCCAGCTGGCACTCAGCGGCATCTGCAGGAAGTCGTCGGCCAGCCCCTGCACCACCGCGACCTCCGCCTCGCCGGTACCCGCAGGCAGCAGCGCGACCAGTGCCCAGGGACAGGTAGGCCGTCTGTGCACCCGCCGTTCCGACAGCATGCGCAGCGACGTGCAGCCTTCCTCGGCGCAGCACAACACGACCCCCGCGTCGCCGCGGTCGGCGCGCTCGATCACCTCGTCCACGTCGGCGATATCCAGCACCCGCACCCCGGCGACCGCCAGCATGGGCTCCAGCTCGCGGCGAAGCTGAGCCTGGCAGGCGAAGACGATCACCTGGGCGGGAGCGGCCGCGTCCTGGTCGGGCTGGCCTGCACTCTGTGGCGGCGGGGGCGAGTCCATCGATGCTGCCTCTTGGGAGCCGGGGCGCAGTGCAATGCACTGCGCGGAAACCCGTCGTTTACTGGATCGTGAACAGCTTCTTGAAGTTGGCGATGTCCAGGATCTGCTGGACCACGCCCCGGCAGTTGCTGAGGATCACCGTCTTGTGCGCGCTGGCGGCCTGGTCGCGCAGCAGCAGGAGCATGCCGAGCGCAGCACTGTCGAGGTACTCGACGTTGCCCAGGTCGATCTCGATCTCCGAAACCTCGGCCGCACGCAGCTGACCCTCATAGGCGGCCTTGAAGCTGCGATGTGCATTGAAGTCGAAACGGCCGGACAGCGAGATCCGGGCGCGCTCCTTGATGATGCTGATCTGGGTCTGCATGGAAGGAACTCCTCGGGGGACGAAAAGGGATGGCGAGACGAACTCGAAACGGAAAAGGAGAGGGCTACACTCGATTCTGGCGGCCACCGCGGGCGGTGACCTGGGCAATGACTGCGCGCGAGATCGCTTTCAGCGGCAGCACCTCGTCGACCCCGCCGCTGTTGATCGCTTCCTTGGGCATCCCGAACACCACGCAGCTCTCTTCATCCTGCGCGATCGTCCAGGCGCCTGCATCATGCATCTCGCGCATCCCGGCTGCGCCATCACGACCCATTCCGGTCAGGATCACGCCGATCGCATTGCGCCCCACGTGCGCCGCGGCCGACCGGAACAGCACGTCTACCGACGGCCTGTGGCGGTTGACCGGCTCCGACTGCGAAAGCTCAGCCAGATAGTTTGCCCCACTTCGGCGCAGAAGGAGATGCGAATGTCCGGGCGCGATGTAGGCATGCCCCGGCAGGATGCGCTCTCCAGCCTCCGCTTCCTTGACGGTGATCCGGCACAGTCCGTCGAGCCGGCGAGCGAACGAGCGGGTGAAAGCCTCTGGCATGTGCTGGGTGATCAGTATGCCGGGCATATCCGGCGGCAGCGGTTCGAGGAACTCCCGGATCGCCTCGGTTCCACCGGTCGAGGCGCCGACCATGATCAGCTTCTCGGTCGACCATCCGGACGCCGGACGCGCCGCCAGCGCGCCGACGGTGCCATCGGCCAACGCGGGCGCGGCCAGTTTGCGCACACGCGCGATCGCTGCCGCGCGGATCTTGTCGGTGATCTCGGTAGCGTACTCCTGCATGCCGTGCACGATGTCGATCTTGGGCTTCGACACGAAGTCGACCGCACCGAGTTCCAGCGCGCGCAACGTGGTTTCCGATCCGCGCTCGGTGAGCGTCGAGACCATCACCACCGGCGTCGGCTTCAGGCGCATCAGCTTCTCGAGGAAGGCGAGTCCGTCCATCTTCGGCATCTCGACATCCAGGGTGATGACGTCCGGGTTGAGTGCGCGAATCTGTTCGCGTGCGACCAGCGGATCGGGCGCCTGCGCGACGACCTCCATGTCAGGCTGGGAATTGATGATCTCGGTCAGTACCCGCCGGATGAGTGCGGAGTCGTCGACCACCACCACCCGGGTACGGGCGCGCGCGGCAGGCCGGCCCGGCATCGTCGGTTCATCCATCAGAACAGCTCCACAGCGCCGCTGGCAGGCTGCGCGACCAGGCGCCGGCGGTACTCGCGCTCGCGCGCGATCAGGGCGCTGTCGGCGGACGCCTTCAGCTTGCGCACCATGGCCCGGCCGGTGCGGGGGAAGAAGTAGACCTTCCGCGGATAGATGTCCTCCAGGTCTTGCGCCTTGAGCGGGATACCCTCGATCTTCAGGAACTCGCGCACGAAGGCAGCATTGCGGTGGCCGACGTTCGCCACGGTCAGGCCTTCCAGCACGTTGCCACCGCCGAAGACCTTCGCCTCGAGGTTGGCGCGGCGCCCGCCCTGCTTGAGGATCGTGTTGATCAGCACTTCCATCGCATAGGTCCCGTAGCGCGCGGACGCGTTGGCCACCTCGTCGAGGCTGCCGCCTTCCGGCAGCATGAAGTGGTTCATCCCGCCGACGCCATTGTGCACGTCGCGGATGCACGCGGAGACGCAGGAGCCGAGCACCGTGACCAGGACCATGTCGCTGCCGGTGACGTAGAACTCCCCGGGCAGCAGCTTGGCCGCCTCAGACTCGAAGGTCCGGTCGAAGTACAGGGTCTTCGCGAATCCGTCCGGGACGTCCACGCTCATGCTGCTCCCGCAGGCGCGTTCGCCAGTTCGTACACGGTCTTGCCGCGCAAACGGAACAGGTCGACGGCGTGGTGGAAGTTCTCGGAGTGGCCGGCGAACAGCCGACCGTCCGGTCGCAGCAGTGGCGCGAACCGCTGCAGGATGCTGTATTGGGTGGCCTTGTCGAAATAGATCATGACGTTGCGGCAGAAGATCGCGTCGAACGGGCCGTTCACTGGATAGCGTGCATCGAGCAGGTTGACCTGCTGGAAGCGGATCAGCGCCGCCAGCTCCGGGCGTACCCGGACCATGCCCTCGTTCGCACCCGATCCGCGCAGGAAGAAGCGGCGCAGGCGATCCGGGGACAGTCGTTCGACCCGGTCCATCGTGTAGATACCGGCTTGGGCCTTGGCCAGCACCGCGGTGTCGACGTCGCTGGCGACGATCTTCACGCGCGGCGACATCGTACCGCAAGCCTCGACCGCCGACATCGCCATCGAGTACGCCTCCTCGCCGGTCGACGAGGCCGAGCACCAGAGCGAAACCTCGCGCGTCGCCGACACGCGCCGGATCAACTGCTCCAGTTCGACGAAATGATGAGCCTCCCGGAAGAAGGCCGTGAGGTTGGTCGTGAGGGCGTTGGTGAAGGCCTCCCACTCGGCGCCGCGCGGGCCTTCGAGCAGCCGCAGGTAATCGCTGAACCGGGACAGGTTGTTCGCACGCAGCCTGCGCGCAAGGCGGCTGTAGACCATCTCCATCTTGCCGGGGTTGAGCTGGATGCCGGCATGGTCGTGGATCAGGCGGCGGATGCGCTCGAAGTCCTCGCGGCTGAAGGCGAACTCCTTCCTTACCGCGCCCCCATCGGCGTCCTGCGCGCTCGGTCGAGCGGCAAGCGCCGGCAGGGTGCGGTGGCCGTCCCTGGCGGTGGTCAATGGACCGGCACCGAGGCGTCGACCAGTGCCATCTCGCTGCTGGTCATCAGCCGCTCGATATCGACCAGGATCAGCATGCGCTCGCCGGCAGTGCCCAGGCCGATGATGTAATCGGTGTCGAGTACCGAACCGAACTCCGGTGCCGGGCGGATCTGCGAGCCATCCAGTTCGAGCACGTCCGATACGCCGTCCACCACCACTCCCATCACCCGGTTGGCGATGTTCAGGATGATCACCACCGTGAACGGATCGTAGGTGACCTGGCCCAGGTTGAACTTGATGCGCAGGTCGACGATCGGCACGATCACACCGCGCAGGTTGATCACGCCCTTGATGAAGTCGGGCGTGTTGGCGATCGAGGTCACCGCGTCGTAGCCGCGGATCTCCTGCACCTTGAGGATCTCGACGCCGTACTCCTCGGCACCCAGCCTGAAGGTCAGGAACTCGCCCCTGCCCGCGAACGCCGCGGCATGCGCTGCGCTTCGGGATGCTGCAGGCGGAAACTGTTCTGTATCGCTCATCGATGCATCTCCAGGCTTCGTTCTCAGAACTCTTCCCACGACTCGTCGGCGTTGACCGCCTTCGGCGTACGCGGGGCGGGCGTCGTATCGACCGACTTGGCGGCTGGCGGCGCCGCAGGTACGGATGCCGCCGGCTTCAGGCGGGCCACGTTGATGGCGCGGTTCGGACTGCGCCGTTCGACGCCGTGGTGGTCGATCGGCGCCCCGTTGCCTTCCTCGAGCCTGAATACCGACACCGCATCGACCAACGCCTCGGCCTGCTCCTGCAGCGACTCGGCCGCGGCCGCAGCCTGCTCGACCAGCGCGGCGTTCTGCTGGGTCACCTCGTCCATCTGGGTGACCGCGGTGTTGACCTTCTCGATGCCCGAGCTCTGCTCCATCGAGGCCGCCGAGATCTCCGACATGATGTCGGTCACTCGCTTCACCTGCTGCACCACCTCCCGGATGGTCGAGCCGGCCTCGCCGACCAGCTTCGAGCCGCTCTCGACCTTCTG
>CANGYF010000017.1 GCA_947458265.1 Betaproteobacteria bacterium | reverse complement strand
GTGGCGGTGATCGGCCTGTTCGGCATCGGCGAGATCCTGCTCACGATGGAGGAAGGGCTCGAGTTCAAGGGGCGCAGCGCGAAGATCAATGCCCGCGTGGTGTGGCAGACCTGGAAGGAACTGCCGAAGTTCTGGGCCACCTCGATCCGCGCCGTGCTGATCGGCTGCTGGATGGGGGTCACGCCGGGCGGCGCCACGCCGGCCTCGTTCATGAGCTATGGCGTGGCCCGGCAGATCTCGAAGAACGGCCACAATTTCGGCAAGGGCGAGATGGAGGGCGTGGTGGCGCCGGAAGTCGCCGCGCATGCGGCCGGCACCTCGGCACTGCTGCCGATGCTGGCGCTGGGCATCCCGGGCTCGCCGACCGCGGCCGTGCTCCTGGGCGGCCTGCTGATCTGGGGGCTGCAGCCCGGGCCGCTGCTGTTCGTCGAGCAGAAGGACTTCGTCTGGGGGCTGATCGCCAGCATGTACCTGGGCAACATCGTCGGACTGATCGTGGTGCTCACCACGGTGCCGCTGTTCGCCGCGATCCTGCGCATCCCGTTCTCGATCATCGCGCCGGTGATCATCGTCGTCTGCGCGATCGGCGCATACACGGTGAACAACGCGATGCTGGACGTCTGGCTGATGATGCTGTTCGGCGTGGTCGGCTACGTGTTCAAGAAGCTCGACTACCCGATGGCACCGATGGTGCTGGCGCTGGTGCTCGGGGACCGTGCCGAGGATTCGTTCCGCCAGGCGATGCTGATGTCGCAGGGCAGCCTGTCCATCCTGTGGCAGAACTGGCTGGTGGGCGGCATCAGCGCGCTGGCGATCGCGCTGCTGCTGTGGCCGTTCCTGGCGCCGCTGCGGGCCAGGTTGCGCAAGGCGCCGGAGCCGGCCTGACGCCCGGCGGCGCGGTGCCTGGCGGGCAGCCCGCCAGGCGCGGCCGGTGGCGGGCGGTCAGACCGAGATCTTGCCGCGCTGCTTCAGGCGGGACAGGGTTTCCGGCGACAGGTTCAGGTAGGCCGCGAGTTCCTTCTTCGGCAGCCGCTCGACGAGGTCGCCATGCTTGCGGATGAAGCGGGCGACCCGGCCGGGCGCGTCGAGCAGGTGCAGGGTGATGGTATGCGCCATCACCTCGCTCATCAGCTTCATCACCTCGAACTCGAAGCGGGTCTTCAGCATCGGGAAGCGTTCGATGAATTCGACCCATTCCTCCATGCCGAGCGTGGCCGCGCGCACCGGCGTGACGGCCCGGATCGAGAACGGCATTGGCGTGCCCAGGCGCCAGGCGGCATAGCTGGTGTCGAACTCCTGCTCGCTGGCGAAACGCAGGATCATCTCCTTGCCCTCGGCATTGGACACCACCCGCTTCAGGATGCCGTCGAGGATGAAGTACTGCTCCATGCTGACGGCGCCCTGGCATTCCAGCAGGTCGCCCTTGCGGCAGTCGATCACCGACAGCAGCGGTTCGAGTTCCGCCCAGGCATCGGCCGGCAGGGCGGCCAGCAGCAGGTTCTGCCTGAGCTGGAGCCGGATCGCGGCCGC
The DNA here is from genome assembly GCA_947458265.1 of Betaproteobacteria bacterium. GTDB lineage: Bacteria > Pseudomonadota > Gammaproteobacteria > Burkholderiales > CAIKXV01 > CAIKXV01. The sequence goes on along the minus strand of CANGYF010000017.1, from coordinate 100,009 downwards.
GTGGGGATGCCTGGCTACGGTGGTCATGGCGGGTTTCGCTGCGCCGCAGCGAAAAAGCTCCGTTCGGGAAATCGCGAGTATAGACCGGCGCCGCGCCGGTTCTTGACCGTGGTCAATGTGTTTGTGGAGGCCGGAAACCTACAGTCCGGCGCTACCCGCCAGCGGCCTTCGGGCCGGTGGAGCGACCGCCAGCGGCCTTCCGGCCGGCCTGTGGCAAGCTACAAGGCTCGACGGCCCGGCCATGCTGCGGCCGCGGGGTATTTCGCTGACGATGGGGAACCGAAGGTGGCCCTGAGCGCCTCATTCCTGCCATACAACCTCTCGTGAGGAGGACGCCTCCATGGGCACCGTAGAACCGCAAGTCTCCGCCCCCGCGGATGCACAGCAAGCCGCGCAGACCGACGGCTTCCACCTGGTCATCGACGCACTGAAGCTGAACGGCATCGACACCGTGTTCGGGTTGCCGGGCATCCCGATCACCGACCTCACGCGCATGCTGCAGGCCGAGGGTATCCGGGTGATCTCGTTCCGGCACGAGCAGAATGCGGGCAATGCAGCCGCGATCGCCGGCTTCATGACGCAGAAGCCGGGGATCTGCCTGACGGTGTCGGCGCCCGGCTTCCTGAATGGCCTGACGGCGCTCGCCAACGCGACCACCAACTGCTTCCCGATGATCCTGATCAGCGGCTCCAGCGAGCGCGAGATCGTCGACCTGCAGCAGGGCGACTACGAGGAGATGGACCAGCTGGCGATCGCCAGGCCCCTCTGCAAGGCCGCGTTCCGGGTACTGCATGCCGAGGACATCGGCGTCGGCGTCGCGCGCGCGATCCGCGCCGCGGTCTCCGGTCGCCCGGGCGGGGTCTACCTCGACCTGCCGGCCAAGCTGTTCGCGCAGACCATGGATGCCGAGGCCGGACGGCGTTCGCTGATCAAGGTGGTCGATCCGGCGCCGCGCCAGATCCCGGCGCCCGATGCCGTGCAGCGTGCGCTCGACCTGCTCAAGGGCGCGAAACGCCCGCTGATCCTGCTCGGCAAAGGCGCGGCCTACGCCCAGGCTGACGCCGACATCCGCGCCCTGGTCGAGAAGACCGGTATCCCCTACCTGCCGATGTCGATGGCCAAGGGCCTGCTGCCCGATACCCACGAGCAGTCCGCCGCGGCAGCCCGGTCGTTCGTGTTGCCCGAGGCCGATGTCGTGCTGCTGGTCGGCGCGCGCCTGAACTGGCTGCTCTCGCACGGCAAGGGCAAGACCTGGGGCGGCAAGTCGCACAAGGATGTCGGCGGCCAGAAGTTCATCCAGATCGACATCTCGCCGCAGGAAGCCGACAGCAACGTCGCGATCGATGCGCCGCTGGTCGGCGACATCGGCTCCTGCGTGTCGGCGCTGCTCGCCGGCATGGCGGGTGGCTGGCAGAAGCCGCCGGCCGAGTGGCTGTCGGCCGTGGCCGACAAGAAGAACCGCAACATCGCGAAGATGGCCGAGACGCTGGCGAAGGATCCTTCGCCGATGAACTTCCACAGCGCACTGAACGTGGTGCGCGACATCTTCAAGGCGAATCCCGACGCCATCATGGTGAACGAGGGCGCCAACGCACTCGACTTCACGCGCAGCATCGTCGACATGTACAAGCCGCGCAAGCGGCTCGACGTCGGAACCTGGGGCGTGATGGGTATCGGCATGGGCTTTGCCGTGGCCGCCGCGGTGGTCAGCGGCGAGCAGGTGATTGCGATCGAGGGCGACAGTGCCTTCGGCTTCTCGGGCATGGAAGTCGAGACCATCTGCCGCTACAACCTGCCGGTGTGCATCGTCGTGTTCAACAACAACGGCGTGTATCGCGGCACCGACGTCAACCCGTCCGGTACACCGGACGTCGCGCCGACGGTATTCGTCAAGGGCGCCCGCTACGACAAGCTGATGGAAGCATTCGGCGGCACCGGCGTGCATGCAACGACGCCTGCCGAGCTGCGCGCGGCCATGGAAGAGGCCGTACGCTCCCGGCGTCCGACCCTGATCAACGCCGTGATCGACGAGACCGCAGGCACGGAAAGCGGTCGCATCACGAGCCTCAACCCGTCGGCCGCGAAGAAGAAGTAAAACGCAACACTCAAGACCTGACCCCCGAAGAGGAGGTGACATGCAAGCCCTGAAGGACGTTCGCATTCTCGACATGACCCATGTGCAGGCCGGGCCCACCTGCTCGCAGCTGCTCGCATGGATGGGCGCCGACGTGATCAAGTTCGAGCCGCCGCAGGGCGACGCGACGCGCGGCCAGTTGCGCGACGTGCCCGGGGCGGACAGCCTGTACTTCACGATGCTCAACTGCAACAAGCGGTCGATCACGGTTAACATGAAGACTGCCGAAGGCCGGCAGGTCTTCACCGACCTGCTCAAGACCTGCGACATCGTGATGGAGAACTTCGGCCCGGGCGTGCTCGACCGGCTCGGCTTCACCTGGGAGAAGGTGCACGAGATCAACCCGCGCATCGTGATGGGATCGATCAAGGGCTTCGGCTCGTCCGGCCCGTACGCCGATTTCAAGGCCTACGAGAACGTGGCGCAGGCGATGGGCGGGGCGATGAGCACTACCGGCGTGCCTGAGGGCCCGCCGTTCGTGACCGGCGCGCAGATCGGCGATTCCGGCACCGGCCTGCACCTGGCGATCGGGCTGCTGGCGGCGCTGCACCAGCGCGACCGCGACGGCGTCGGCCAGTACGTCGAGGTCGCGATGATGGACGGCGTGATGAACCTGTGCCGCGTCAAGTGGCGCGACCATCAGCGGCTCTGGCACGGCCCGCTGGCCGAGTACTCCGTCGGCACGCACAAGGGCATGGGCGAGACGCCGCGCGCCGGCAACGATTCTGGCGGCGGCCAGCTCGGCAACGCGATCCGCTGCGCGCCCGGCGGCCCGAACGACTTCATCTATGTCGTGGTCCAGGAAGCGGTGTGGGTCGCGCTGGCGAAGCGCATCGGCCCCGACCTGGGCCAGCCTTCGCTCGACACCGATCCGCGCTTCGCGACGATCGACGAGCGCCGCCGCAACCAGGCCTCGATCTGGGAGATGCTGGGCGAGTTCGCGCGCAAGCACACCAAGCGCGAGATGATGGCCATCCTCAACGAGCTGAACGTGCCCTGCGGCCCGATCATGTCGACCGAGGACCTGTTCAACGACGAACACGTCAAGGGCCGCGAGATGATGGTCGAACTCGACCATCCGCAGCGTGGCAAGTGGTACAACGTCGGCATGCCGATCAAGCTGTCCGCGTCGCCGTCGAAGATCGAGCGCTCGCCGACGCTGGGCGAGCACACCGACGAGGTGCTGACCGCGGTCCTGGGCTACGACGCGCAGAAGGTCGCCGCGATGAAGTCCGCCGGTGCGTTCAGCGCGCCGCCCAAGAAGCCGAAGTGACACGGAGGTCCACATGAAGGTTGTGATCATCGGCCAGCAGGATTTCGGCAAGTCCGTGCTGGAGAAGTTCCTCGAGCGGGGCGACGAGGTCGCCGCGGTGTTCTGCGCGCCCGAAAAGGAAGGCGGCAGGCCGGATCCGCTGAAGGTCGCCGCGGTCGAGAAGGGTCTGACCGTGCATCAGTTCCCGTCGCTGAAGACGCCCGAAGCCGAGGCGGCGATGCGCGGACTCAACGCCGACATCGGCGTGATGGCCTACGTGCTGCAGTTCGCGCCGCAGGCGTTCGTCAACATCCCGCGGCTGGGTACGATCCAGTACCACCCGTCGCTGTTGCCGAAGTACCGCGGCCCGTCGTCGATCAACTGGCCGATCATCCGCGGCGAGAAGAAGACCGGCCTGACCATCTTCCGTCCCACCGACGGCCTCGACGAGGGCCCGGTGATCCTGCAGAAGGAATGCGAGATCGGGCCCGACGAGACGATCGGCGAGGTCTACTTCAACAAGCTCTACCCGATGGGCGTCGCAGCGATGCTCGAGGCGGCCGACCTCGTGTTCGCGGGCAAGCACCGCGAAGTCGTGCAGGACGAGACCCTGGCCACCTACGAGGGCTGGTGCCGCGAGGGCGAGGCGCGCATCAACTGGGCCAGCCATGTCGATTTCACCTACGACCTGATCCGGGGCTGCAACCCGGCCCCGGGCGCCTGGACGACCATCGGCGGAAAGAAACTGCAGGTGTTCGAGGCACGCAAGCATGCCTATCGCACCTTTGGCGCCACCCGCGGCAAGGTTGGCGAGGTGACCGACGTCACCGACACCGGGTTCTTTGTCGGCTGTCAGGGTGGGCGCATCGAGGTGCTGCGGGTGAAGCCCGAGGATGGCAAGAAGATGGGCGCCGGCGAATACGCCGCGGCAGGCGCAGTGGCCGCCGGGACGTTCCTCGGAACCTGAGCCGGGAACCGACGACCGGCCCTTGTTGGCGGTCGCGAGACACACCGGGGCCGCGAGGCCCCTTTTTTCTTGGTTTTACGGCTGCACACCCGCTACAATGGGCCATAAATCAGGGACTTTGGTACGCTCGTTGTGAAATAGCTTGAATCGGAGCCGGAATTCCGGGCGCGCGTGTGCAGTGGCCCGGAAAAGCTTGCCAGTGGATTACCTGGTTCAGGTGTCCCGCGCAGAACCTGATCCCGGCGGTTGGCGAACAGAGGCACGATCCTCGAGACAGGCACTGCAGGATGAAAGCGTCCAGCTTCTGGAAATCCGATTGGTTCATTGGCCTGGCGATCGGCGCGCTGGTGCTGCTGCTGTCTGGCACCGAGCTGCTGCAGGGGCTCGAGCGCAAGGCCTACGATCTGGGCGTGCGCTTCGCCTCGGCCGAGCCGTCGGCACAGATCGCGGTGATCGCAATCGACGACCAGAGCATCGCCAACATCGGACGCTGGCCATGGCCACGTGATGTCCATGCCCGCATGACCGACATCCTGGCGCAATCGAAGGCACGCGCGATCGGCAACACGGTGTTCTTCACCGAACCGCAGTTCGACCCGTCCAGGAATGCCAGCCACGCGAACGTGCTGAAGCTGGGCGAACTGGTGGCCAGCCCGACGCTCAAGGCGCTGGGCGGGCCGGCTGCCGACGAGATCGTGGCCATCCAGGCGCTGGTCGCATCCACCGAGGCCGCGCTCAACACCGATCGCCTGCTCGCTGCGAGCGTACGCGGCAGCGGCAACGTGATGCTCGGGATGCTGTTCCAGCAGTTCGACCGCGAGCCGATGGGCAATCCCGACAGGCCGCTGCCGGACTATGTCGCGCGCAACATGGTCGCCGCGGCCGGCAACGCGGTCGAGACGTCCGACCTGCCGCTGTCCGGCCTCGCACCGATCATCCCGTTCCCCGAGATCGGGGCCGGTGCGGCCGGCATCGGCCACCTGAACAACCAGCTCGACATCGACGGGGCCGTGCGCTCCGACGCGCTGGTCGTGCGCCACTACGACCAGTACCTTCCTTCGCTGGCGCTGCTGCTGGCCGCGCGCAGCCTGAACCTCGCGCCCAAGGACATCCAGGTCGAGTACGGCAAGGGCGTGCGGCTCGGACGGCTGTCGATCCGTACCGACGCCCGGATGCTGATGCAGACCTTCTGGTACCGGGGCAGCGAGGGCCGTCCGGCATTTGCGCCCGACTCGTTCTACGACGTGCTCAGCGGACGCATCCCGGCATCGAAGTACCGCGACAAGATCGTGATCATCGGCCCGACCGCGGCCGGGGTGGGCTCCATCCTGGTCACGCCGATCGCCACCGACATGCCGGGCGTGATGGCGCTCGCGCATTCGGTGTCGAGCATCCTGCAGGAACAGTTCTTCGTCACGCCCTGGTGGGGCGAATGGGTACGCTGGGGCGCGGTGCTGCTGGTGCTGCTCTACCTGGCCCTTGCCCTGCCGCGGATGAAGGCCGGCATGGCCGCCGGCGTGACCGTGGCCCTGTTCGTGCTCGTGCTCGCGCTGCATTTCGGGCTGATGTCGGCGAAGTTCACCTGGGTGCCGCTGATGCTGCCGCTGGTCCTGCTGGCGGTCGGCCACCTCGCGCTGACGACCAAGCGCTTCCTGGTCACCGAGCGCAGCAAGGAGCGTTCGGACGGTGACCTCGCGCATACCAACCGGATGCTCGGCCTCGGCTACCAGGGCCAGGGCCAGCTCGACATGGCCTTTGACTGCTTCCGCAAGCTGCCGGTCGACGAATCGGTGCTGGAGCTGATGTACAACCTCGGTCTCGACTACGAGCGCAAGCGCCAGTTCAACAAGGCCGAGTCGGCATTCAAGTACATAGCGGACTTCAACCCGAAGTTCCGTGACATCGGCGAGCGGGCGCAGCGCGCATTGCAGATGGCGAACACGGTGATCCTCGGTGGCAGCGGCGCCAGCCATCCGGGTGGCTCCCTGATCCTCAGCGGCGGCGCGGAGAAGCCCAAGCTCGGCCGGTTCGAGGTCGAGAAGGAACTCGGCAAGGGGGCGATGGGCGTGGTCTACCTCGGCCGCGATCCGAAGATCGGTCGGGTGGTCGCGATCAAGACGATGGCGCTGTCCCAGGAATTCGAGGGCGACGAGCTGGTCGACGTGAAGGAGCGGTTCTTCCGCGAGGCACAGACCGCCGGCCGGCTGGCCCATCCGAACATCGTCACGATCTACGACACCGGCGAAGAGCACGACCTCGCCTACATCGCGATGGAGTTCCTCAAGGGCAAGGACCTGGTTCCGAACACCCGGCCAGATGCGCTGCTGCCGCTGAAGGTCGTGCTCGGGATCACCGCCCGGGTCGCCGAGGCGCTCGCCTATGCGCACCGGAACAACGTCGTGCACCGCGACGTCAAGCCAGCGAACATCATGTACGAAGCTGAATCGGACAACGTCAAGGTCACCGACTTCGGCATCGCACGCATCACCGACTCGAGCCGTACGAAGACCGGCATGGTGCTCGGCACCCCGTCGTACATGTCGCCCGAGCAGCTCTCCGGGCAGAAGATCGACGGCAAGTCCGACCTGTTCTCGCTGGGCGTGATGCTCTACCAGCTTTCCTGCGGGCAGTTGCCCTTCCGGGGCGAATCGATGGCGCAGCTCATGTTCCGCATCGCCAATGAAGAGCCGGTACCGATCCAGACGATCCGCGGCGACGTGCCCGCGTGCCTGGTATCGGTGCTGGAGGTCGTGCTGTCCAAGCAGCCGGCAAAGCGCTTCGAGAGCGGCGACGAGATGGCTGCCGCGCTGCGCGAATGCCTGAAGGCGCTGCCATGATGCCGGCCCGTTCCTTTCCTTCCCGCCCTTCCTTCCTCCGAACCACTGCCGTGCGCCTTCCCAGATGATCGACCTTTCCAATGCGCTGACCATGGCGTGCAGCACCGACCCGGGCATGGTCCGGTCGCACAATGAAGACAGCCTCGCGATCGAACCCGGTATCGGCCTGGCCGTACTGGCCGATGGCATGGGCGGCTACAACGCGGGCGAGGTGGCCAGCGGCATCGCAGTGGCGCTGATCCGCGAAGAGGTGCGCAAGGCGCTGGCCGATTCCGACCCGTCCCGCGCGGAGCCGTCGCCGACGCTGCGCGCCGAGCGCGTGCTGCGCGAGCAGGCGGCCAAGGCCAATGCCTCGATCTTCAAGTCGGCACAGGACCAGCCGCAGTACGCCGGCATGGGCACCACGCTGGTCACGGTGCTGTTCGCCAACAACCAGGTGACCGTCGCGCACATCGGTGATTCCAGGTTGTACCGTCTGCGCGGCGACAGTTTCGAGCAGGTCACGCGCGACCACTCGCTGCTGCAGGAGCAGATCGACAGCGGGATGATCTCGAAGGAAGACGCGCGCCACTCGATGAACAAGAACCTGGTCACGCGCGCGCTCGGTGTCGATCCGGAGGTCGAGACCGAGATACACAGCTACGAGGTGTTGCCCGGCGACATCTACCTGCTGTGCTCCGACGGGTTGTCTGACATGATCCCCGAGTCGGAGATCCACAGCACGCTCGACACGCTCAAGGCCAACCTCCAACTGGCGGCCGACCAGCTGGTCCAGACGGCGAACGATTACGGCGGGCGGGACAATGTTTCCGTCGTGCTGGTGCAGGTCAACGAGCGGTTCTCGTCCGAGGCCGGCTGGATGTCCAGATTTATGTCCTGGCTAAAATAAGGTATAACGGGGCCGCCATGGCGAAGCTGATCATCAGTGTGGATGGGCAGGTCCTCGACGAGGTAGAACTCGTCAAGGAACGCACGACCATCGGGCGCAAGCCCCACAACGACGTCCGCATCGAGAATCTGGCGGTGAGCGGCGAGCATGCCGCCATCGTCACGATCCTGAACGACTCGTTCCTCGAAGACCTCGGCAGCACCAACGGTACGACGGTCAACGGGCATCCGATCAAGAAGCACTTCCTGCAGAACAGCGACGTCGTCGAGATCGGGAAGTACAAGCTCAAGTACATCAACGAGAAGGCGTCCCAGTCCGCCCCGGGCGACTTCGAGAAGACCATGGTGCTGCGGCCGTCCCAGGTAGCGGCGAGCCAGCCGTCCGCGCCGTCCGCGCCGGGCACGGTGCGCATCGGCGACCCCGCCACGGCGCGTCCGAACGGCTTCAGCGATCCGACGGCGACCACACCAGGACCGCTGCCCAGCTTCGCACCCGGCCTGATCGGGCAGGCAGGGCCGTCGCCGGTGGCGACGCAGATTTCCCCGGACCAGCCGCTGTCAGCCCTGCCGCCGGCCGTCGCGCCCGCGCTGCAGGCGGGGCCGACGCTGGCCCCGGCACCGAGACCGGCCTCGCCGCCGCCGGCAGCGATCCAGATCCTCACCGGCCCGAGCGCAGGCAAGGAACTGGATCTGGTGAAGAACCTGACCACGCTCGGCAAGCCGGGGGTACAGGTCGCAGTGATCACCAGGCGTCCGCACGGATTCTTCGTCACCCATGTCGAAGGTGCGCAGTATCCGAGCGTGAACGGCCGTTCGCTCGATGCGCAGCCGCGGCAACTGCATGACCACGACATCATCGAGCTGGCTGGCGTCAAGATGGAGTTCTTCCACAAGCCGGGCTGATCCGATGACCCACCGGCAACGAGCGCCCATCGCGTGAAAAGACACCTTGCGCGCATGCTGCTTGGTCTTGCGGTGGTAGCCGCCTTGCTCGGCTATTGCGCGCGCTGGATCCCCATGCCGCTGATCGAGCGGCTGGAGGCGATCGCGTACGACGCCCGCCTACAGCTGACGATGCCCGGCGGCGTCGATCCGCGGATCGTGATCGTCGATATCGACGAGCGCAGCCTGCAGGCCGAGGGACGCTGGCCCTGGGGCCGGGACAAGGTGGCCCGGCTGGTCGACCAGCTGTTCGATCGCTACGGTATCGCGGTCGCCGGGTTCGACATCGTTTTCGCCGAACCCGACGACAGTTCCGGCCTGCCGCGCCTGGAGGCGCTCGCCGCAGCGGAGCTGAAGGGCAATGCAGCCTTCGAGCAGGCGCTTCTGGACCTGCGGCCGAGGCTCCAGTTCGACCGCCTGCTGGCCGACCGCCTGCGCAATCGCCCGGTGGTGCTCGGCTACTACTTTTCCAATGCCGGTGCCCTGGGCGGGGTGGCTGACCTCGCCGTGGGCAGCCTGCCCAGGCCGGTGCTGGCACCCGGGACCTTCAGCGGGCGGAACATCCGCGTCACCCGCTGGGCCGGGTATGGCGCCAACCTGCCTGAACTGCAGGCGGCCGCGACCTCGGCTGGCCATTTCAACCAGTTGACCGATACGGACGGCGTCGCCCGGCGGGTACCGATGCTGGCCGAGTACAACGGGGCCTACTATGAAGCGTTGTCGCTGGCAGTGGTTCGGTTGCTGCTCGGGTCGCCCGAGATACAGCCTGGGTACGCCGCCGAGGAGACGCTGTCACAAGGCTATTCCGGCCTCGAGTGGCTGAATGTCGGGCCGCTGCGCCTGCCAGTGGACGAGCTGGTGACGAGCTACGTACCGTATCGGGGTCAGCGCGGCAGCTTCACCTACGTGTCGGCGACCGACGTACTGGCGGGCAAGGTCGCCCCCGGGATCCTGGAAAAGCGGGTCGTGCTGGTAGGCACCAGTGCGCCCGGGCTGTTCGACCTGCGCTCGACCCCGGTCTCCCCGGTCTACCCGGGAGTCGAGATCCACGCGAACCTGATCGCCGGCATGCTCGACGGCAACATCCGCCAGCGTCCTCCCTACGTGCTGGGCGCGGAGTTCCTGCTGCTGCTGGGCACCGGCCTGCTGCTGGTGTTCTGGCTGCCGTGGCTGTCGCCGGCCCGCGCCACGGCGCTGGCTGCTGCCGTGATGGCCCTGACGATCGGGCTGAACGTGGTGGTCTGGCAGTACGGCAACCTGATCCTGCCGATCGCCTCCAGCCTGTTGATGATCGGGCTGCTCTATGCCTTCAACATGGCCTGGGGCTTCTTCGTCGAGGCCCGGGGCAAGCGGCAGATCACCGGCCTTTTCGGGCAGTACGTGCCGCCGGAACTGGTCGACGAGATGGCGCGGAATCCCGACCGTTTCTCGATGGAAGGGGAAAGCCGGGAACTGACCGTCCTGTTCACCGACGTTCGTGGCTTCACCACCATCTCGGAGGGGCTTGATCCGAAGGCCCTGTCGAGCTTGATGAACACTTTCCTGACGCCCCTGACGCGCATCATCTACCGGAACCGCGGCACGATCGACAAGTACATGGGCGACGCCATCATGGCGTTCTGGGGCGCCCCGGTCGACGACCCCGACCACGCTTCCCATGCGGTTGCAGCGGCGCTCGAGATGCAGGCCGCCCTTGCCGCGCTGCAGCCCGAGTTCAAGGAGCGCGGCTGGCCGCCGATAAAGATCGGTGTCGGGTTGAATACCGGCCGGGTGAGCGTCGGCAACATGGGATCGGAACTACGCCTCGCCTACACCGTGATGGGTGACGCAGTGAACCTCGCATCGCGGCTGGAAGGCATCACAAAGGAATATGGCGCTGATATTATTGTCGGCGAATCGGTGTGCCGCGCTGCGCCGGGATTCCATTACGTGGAAGTCGACCGGGTGCGCGTGAAGGGCAAGGAAGAACCGGTCTCGATCTACGAACCGATCGGCCGCAAGGGCGACGTCCCCCAGTCGGCGCTGGACGAGGCTGCGTTGTTCCAGAAGGCAGTGAAGCTGTTCCGCGACCAGAACTGGGACCTCGCCGAGGTCCAGCTCCTGAATCTCCAGAAGCTTTCGCCTGGCAGGAAGCTGTACCAGCTCTACCTGGACCGGGTTACGTTGTACCGTGCGGATCCCCCGCCGGCCGACTGGGACGGCGTGTTCGTGTTCCAGACCAAATAAGGCAGATGTCCCGGATGAAGTTGCGCGTGCTCGGATGCAGCGGCGGTATCGGCGGAAGTCTGCGCACGACCTCGTTCGTGCTGGATGACGACGTGCTGCTCGACGCCGGTACTGGCGTCGGTGACCTCAACATCGATGAACTGCGCCGGATCGACCGGGTGTTCCTGACGCACTCGCACCTCGACCATGTGACCTCGCTGCCGTTCCTGGTCGACACCGTCGGCTGGATGCGCGACACGCCACTGACCGTGCACGCACTGCCCGAGACCATAGAGGTGCTGCGAGAGCACCTGTTCAACTGGAAGCTGTGGCCCGATTTCGCGCAGATCCCGGATGCGCAGAATCCGTGGATGCGTTACGAGCCGGTGGCGCTGGGCGAGCCGTTCGACCTCGGGCGAGGGCGCACGATCACGCCGCTGCCGGCCAATCATGTGGTGCCCGCGGTCGGCTACCACCTCGACAGTGGACAGGCCAGCCTGGTGTTCACCGGCGACACGACCGTCAACGACGCGTTCTGGCCCGTGGTCAACCGCATTGACAACCTGCGCTACCTGATCATCGAGACCGCATTCTGCAACCAGGAATACGAACTCGCGCGCGCTTCCAAGCACCTCAGTCCGTCGATGCTCGCCAGCGAGCTCGAAAAGCTCCAGCGGACGGCGGAGATCTACATCACTCACTTGAAGCCAGGCGAGTACGAGGTCATCATGGAAGAGATCCAGTCGTGCGCGGGCCGGTTCGCCCCGCAGATGCTGCTGACCTTCCAGCAGTTCGAATTCTGACAGCCGCCGCCGTCATGATGAATTCCCGACCCGAGGACATTCCAGCGTGAGCAGCGTTCTAGAAGTCCGTCCCAAGGGCCCGGATGCAGCCCCGGCCGCCGCCGGGGACGCGCTCGCGGACCAGCTCAGGTTCTCGCAGGGGCTGCAGGCGGTCACCAACCGGATCCACGCGGCGAGCGAGCTCGACGAGATCATGCTCGAGCTGTCGCAGGAGATCTGCACCCTGTTCGAAGCAGACCGGCTGACCATCTATGTCTGCACCGAAGATGGCAATTCGATCGTCTCGAAGGTGAAGACCGGCCTGAATTCGTTCAAGGACCTGAAGCTCCCGATCAACGAGCAGAGCATCGCCGGCTACGTGGCAAGCAGCCGGCGCGTGGTCAACATCGCTGACGTCTACAACGACGACGAACTCAAGCGCTACAGTCCGCAGCTGCACTTCCTGAAGGAAGTCGACAAGCGCACCGGCTACCGCACGAAGCAGATGCTGGTGGTGCCGGTCTGCGATGCGGCCAAGGATGCCCAGCGCAGCCAGGGCGGCGCGACGAAACCCGCGCTGGTCGGCGTCATCCAGATCATCAACTCGCGCACCGGGCAGGCGTTCTCGCAGATTGCCGAGGACGGGGCGCAGCAACTCTCCGAAACGCTCGCCATCGCCCTGCTGCAGCGCCAGAAGCAGCCTGCGTTCAAGGTGCGAGGCAAGTACGACCAGCTGGTTGCCGGCGCCGTGCTGTCGGCCGACGAGATGGAGCTGGCGCTGCGTTCCTCGCGGCGCAAGAACATCGACATCGAAGACGTGCTGCTCGACGAGTTCCAGGTCAAGGTGCCGAAGCTGGGCGACTCGCTGGCCCAGTTCTTCCAGTGCGCGTACGAGCCGTTCCGCGCCGACCGGGTCAAGCCGATGGACCTGCTGAAGAACATCCGCCGTGAATTCGCCATCGAGAACGGCTGGCTGCCGCTGGAAGAGGGCAGGGATGGGCTGGTGGTGCTCTGCACCGATCCCGAGAAGGTGCGCGGCTCGCGCCAGGTGGCCAACGTCTTCTCGAAGACGAAGGTCAGCTACCGGGTCACCACCAAGCGCGAGTTCAGCGCGACGATGAACCAGCTTTTCGGCGGTGGGGGATCGGACATCTCGGCCGACACCACTTCGGTCGGCGACCTGCTGTCCGAACTGTCGGAAGATGCGGAAGACGACGGTGCCAGCGCGGCAGAACTCTCAGCCGCTGCCGACAACGAAGTGGTCCGGCTGGTCAACAAGATCATCGTCGACGCCTACCACCAGGGTGCGTCGGACATCCATGTCGAGCCCGGCCCCGGCAAGCAGAAGACACTCGTGCGCTTTCGCAAGGATGGCTCCCTGCATCCTTACATCGAAGTCCCGGCCAGCTACCGGCAGGCGATCACCGCACGACTGAAGATCATGTGCGACCTCGACATCTCGGAGAAGCGCCGGCCGCAGGACGGCAAGATCAAGTTCAAGAAGTTCGGTCCGCTCGACATCGAGCTGCGGGTCGCGACCATCCCCAGCCAGGGCGGCGTCGAGGATGTCGTCATGCGTATCCTGGCGGCCGGCGAGCCGATCCCGCTCGACAAGCTGGGCGTGTCGGACCATAACCTCGGGTTCCTCAAGGGCGCGATCACCAAGCCGTACGGACTGTTCTTCGTGTGCGGCCCGACCGGTTCCGGCAAGACCACCTCGCTGCATTCGGTGCTCGGCTACATCAACACGCCCGAGACCAAGATCTGGACGGCCGAGGACCCGGTCGAGATCACGCAGCGCGGGCTGCGCCAGGTGCAGATGAACAACAAGGCCGGGCTGAACTTCGCCACCGCGATGAAGGCCTTCCTGCGCGCCGACCCGGACGTGATCATGGTCGGCGAGATGCGCGACAAGGAAACCGTTTCGATCGGCATCGAAGCCTCGCTCACCGGCCACCTCGTGTTCGCGACGCTGCACACCAACAGTGCCCCGGAGTCGATCACCCGCCTGCTCGACATGGGCATGGACCCGTTCAACTTCGCCGATGCGCTGCTCGGCATCCTTGCGCAGCGCCTGGCGAAGCGCCTGTGCTCGAAGTGCAAGAAGCCGCATGTGGCGAGCGAGGAAGAACTCCGGCTGCTGCTCGACGAATACGTGCTGGAACTCAAGCAGACCGAGACCTGGAAAAAGGATCCGGAAGCCGCGCGCGAGCAGATCCGCCAGGCATGGGTGCAGCAGTTCGGCAACCCGAAGGGCGAGATCCTCCTGCACAGCAAGGTGGGCTGCGATACCTGCAGCGGCACCGGCTACAAGGGGCGCACCGGCCTGCATGAACTGCTGATGGGCACCGACCGCCTGAAGAAGGCGATCCAGGAACACGCCCGCGTCGCGGAACTGTTCGCGATCGCGCTCGACGAGGGCATGCGCACCCTGAAGATGGATGGCATCGAGAAGGTGCTGCTCGGCATCACCGACATCCAGCAGGTCCGCGCGGTCTGCATCAAGTAACCGGAGGTCGGCGATGGGCGGTGCGGACAGTGCGGGCGGCGTGCAGCCTGGCGATCCCGGCAGCGGGGCGGACGACATGCTGGCGCGCCTGGAGTACCTGAACGAAGTTGGAGCCGCACTGTCTCGCGAGAAGGACATCGACCGGCTGCTCGAATCCATTCTGGTCGCCGCGAAGAACATCGCGCATGCCGACGGCGGCACGCTCTACCGAGTCGGTGACGATCGCCGCTCGCTGCGCTTCGAGATCATCCGCACCGATTCGCTGGGCATCGCGATGGGCGGCAGCACCGGCCGCAAGGTGCCGTTCGAGCCGATCCCGCTGCTCGAGGCGGACGGGACGCCCAACGTGCACAACGTGGCGGCCTGCGCGGTGAACCAGGACCGCACGGTCAACGTCGAGGACGCCTACACCGAGGCCGGGTTCGACTTTTCCGGCACGCGGCGCTTCGACTCGCAGACCGGCTACCGGTCGCAGTCGTTCCTGACGGTGCCGATGAAGGACCACGAGGACCAGATCATCGGCGTGCTGCAGCTGATCAACGCACAGGATGCCGCCGGCACTGTGCGTCCGTTCACCGGCACCGACCAGCGGCTGGCCGAATCGCTGGCGTCGCAGGCCGCGGTCGTGCTCACCAACCGCCTGCTGATTTCCCACCTCGAGAACCTCTTCGAGTCGTTCATCAACCTGATCAACTCCGCGATCGACGACAAGTCGCCCTATACCGGCGGCCACTGCGAGCGCGTCCCGGTGCTCACGATGATGCTCGCCGATGCCGCTTGCAGCACGAAGGCTGGCCCGCTTGCCGATTTCGACATGGACGAGGCGCAGCGCTACGAGCTGAAGATCGCCGGGTTGCTGCACGACTGCGGCAAGGTCACGACCCCGGTGCATGTGGTCGACAAGGCGACCAAGCTGGAGACCATCTTCGACCGCATCCACCTGATCGACACCCGGTTCGAGGTCGTCCGCCGCGACATCGAGGTCGCCCTGCTGCGCGAGCGCATCGCCGCGATGCAGGATGGCGAACGGGCGAACATGGTCGACATGGAGGCCGAACTCAAGCGCCGCATGCGCGAACTGAACGAGGATCGCGACTTCCTGCGCAGGGTCAACATCGGTGGCGAGGCGATGAGCCTGGAGGACCAGCAGCGGGTGGGCGACATCGCCGAGCGCTGGCCACGGGTCGACGAGGCGGGGTTCGAGACGCCGTTCCTCACGTCCGACGAGATCGCCAACCTCACCATCCAGCGCGGCACGCTGACCCCGGAAGAACGCAAGGTCATCAACCACCACATCGACGTCACGCTGCAGATGCTCGAGGCGCTGCCCTGGCCCAAGCACCTGCAGAACGTGCCGGAGTTCGCCGGTGGACACCATGAGCGCATGGACGGCAAGGGCTATCCGCGCGGGCTCACGCGGGAACAGATGTCGGTACAGGCCCGCATGATGGCGATCGCCGACGTGTTCGAGGCGCTGACTGCCAAGGACCGGCCGTACAAGCCGGGCAAGACGCTGACCGAGGCCCTGACCATCCTGGGCAGGATGAAGGTCACCGGCCATGTCGACCCCGACCTGTTCGACGTGTTCGTGCGCGAGAAGGTCTACCTGCGCTACGCCGAGCAGTTCCTCGACCCGGAGCAGATCGACGACGTCGATCCCGCGTCGATCCCGGGCTTCGGCAGCTGACCGTCGGCGTCCGGCCGTGAATCGTTCACGGTCGAAACGGTGCTCTTGCCGAAGGTGACAATTTTCGTCACATGTTGACGGGCGGGGCTTGTCGGAGGCTTGTTCGACCGCGGCTGGCGAATTCTACAAGACATTGATATATTAATGGTTTGTAGATTCTTTCTGGGCTGGCATGGCGTTTGCAACCAAGGATGTCGTGAAGCGAGTCCCCCCCGCTTCCGTCACTTCCGTCACTTCCCCCCAGGAGATGTCATGAAACAGGTTCAGAAGGGCTTTACCCTGATCGAACTGATGATCGTGGTTGCGATCATCGGTATTCTCGCCGCCATCGCGATTCCGCAGTATCAGGATTACGTGCAGCGCGCGCGCTGGGCCGAGAACACCACCGCCATTGCGCCAGTAAGGACGGCCATTGCCGAGTGTCTGCAGAACAACGCCGGTCAAGTGGCCAACTGCGACACCGTGGCCGAGCTCGGTCTGACGGCAATCACCAACCCGCCCACTGGCACGATCGCCGTGACTGCAACGACCGCCGCGATCGTGGTGACTGGTGCCGGCAGCATCCCGGCCGCCTGCGTCATCACCTGGACGCCGACTGTTGGCCCCACCGCGGTGACCTGGGCTGTGACCCGTGCCGCATCAACCGAATGCACGAGAGCCAAGACCGGCCTCGGCACCTGATACTGAAGCAGTAGACGTCAGACAGGAAGGCCCTCCGATCGGAGGGCCTTTTTCCTTTTGTCGGGCGTTCTCGCCGAACGAGAACGCCGGCTTGCGTCGATCGGTGCGATTTCACCCGACCCTCGTGGCAGGTTCCCGATGAGTATCAGGACTCCCGCAATGCTCCGCCTGCCAGGTCTGCTCCCGGTGGGCGTGCTGCTTTTGCCGCTGGCATGCTTCCTGGTCCTGTCGATCAATGTTCACGTTTCTCCCGACCTGTACTGGTACGACCAGCAGCGCATCGGGCAGGTCGCCGTCCTGGTCGTGACCGCGCTGTCGTGCATGGCTTGCATCGTCCTCGGTCGGGGGGCGGTCAGCTTCGGGCGGCCTTCACCGCTCATCCTGATGGCTGTGGCCATCGTGTTCATGCTCGGCGCCCTCTCGGCGGCCCGGTCAGAGCACGTCCTCGACGCAGCCCTGGAATGGTCGCGGTTCCTGCTGATGGGATTGCTCGCGTGGTCGGTCGGCAACTGTGCCCGGACGTTTCCCGGCACCACCTCGCTGCTGCTGCTGGGCGCGCTGGCGACCGCCTGCCTGTGGTTCCTGGGCGCGCGCCTCGGCCCCTACATGGCCATCCTGGTCTTGGACCTGCCGCTCTCCAGTACTGCCTTCCTCGCTGGCTTCGACAATCCGAGGTTCTTCGGGCAGGTCCAGACGATGACACTGCCGCTCCTGATGCTGCCCCTGGTCCTTCCGGGACTGTCGAGGCGGATTCGCATCGCGGCGGCGGCGTTCCTGGTCGCCTGGTGGATGCTGGCCTGGCTGTCGGGCACGCGCGGAACGCTCTACGCGCTGCTGGCCACCGCAGCGGCTGCCTCGATCGTGTTCGGCGGGCGGGGACGTGCCTACGCGCTTGCCAGCGCGGGCTTCGCTGCAGCCGGGGCAGTCTGCTATGGGTTCTTCTTTGCCGTGCTTCCGGGCTGGCTGGGGACACCGGTGGACGGGACGGGTTTCGCGCGAAGTGCATTCGGCCTGTCCAGTCGGGAGGAACTCTGGCGGCTCTCGGTCGAGTACCTGTACGAGCATCCGCTGCTCGGGATCGGCCCCATGCAGTTCGCGGCTGCAGCGAGCCCGATCGGCGCGCACCCGCACAGCATCCCGCTGCAGCTCGTGGTCGAGTGGGGACTGCCAGCCGCGATCATCGCAATGGCCGGGATGGCGCTGGCCGTCGTCGCGCATGCCTGGCAGCTCGATCGCCAGCTGCGCGCGGAGGGGGCAGGGGCGAACGTGGAGCTGGATGCGCTGCTGCTAATCGCGATCACCGCAGCGCTGGTGCAGGGGCTGGTCGACGGCGTGCTGGTCGTACCCTACACCGAAACATTGCTGGGGGCGCTGGTCGGACTCGCGTGGGGCCGCGCGCATCGCGGCCGGGAGTGCCTGCCGGTCGCAGTGGGCGGACGGGTGATCGTCACGCTCGTGTTGTGTCTGTCCGCCTCAGTGCTGGCGGTGGGTACGTGGACACAGGCGGAACAGCTGGCCGAGCGGATCAGCCGGCAGGAGGGGCAGTCGGGCGTCCTGCTCCCTCGGTTCTGGTCGGCTGGATGGATCGATACGCACGCGCACTAGTGACCCGGGCACGTTGAACGTCGCCGCAGCAGACCTCAGGCTGCCACCACCGTCTCGACGCTCTCCCGCGCCCCGCGATTGTCCACCCAGGCCAGCGCGACCTTGTCGCCCGGCTTCGCACCGCGCACCCGCACGCCGATGAACGGGTCGCGCGCGATCGCCTGGCTCCACTGGGCATCGAGCACCACCCGGCCGTTGTGCGTGATCTGCACGCGCTGGATGAAGTGCAGCGGCACCAGCTGGTTCTTCGCGTCACGCCGGTTGCCGGTCTCCATCGGATGCATGATCAGCGCGCGCACCTCGACGAAGTCCTGGCGCATGCGTGCGGTGATGCGGGTCGTGGACTCTGCCATCGGTCTATGCCTCGTCGGCGGGGCGCATCAGCCGCAGCCCCCGATGGTGGTCTTCACGTCCCGTGTCGCGATGTACAGCCGACCCTCGGCATTGACGATCACCCGGAGGGTGCCCGACTCGGCGACCTTGATCAGCGTCGACACGTAAGGGTCTGCGCCATTGGTGAAGCTGAAGGTGGCGGCCAGCGGGTAGGGATTGCGGTCGCTGACGATCGACAGCGCCTGGGTGCCGGGGATGCGGCTGGTGACCTCGATGCGCGCACGCGCGCCGTTCTCGATCACGTCCTGGATCTCGATCAGGATGTCGCGGCTGCTGGCCGGCGTACCGCTGCCCAGATGGCGGATGGCATCGGCGGCCGTCTTCGCGTCGAAGCCGGCCTTGTTCCAGTCGGCGATCGACGGCGCCGGCTGCGCGAACACCGGAGCCAGCCAGCCGGGCAGGCCGAGCGTGCCGGCTGCGAACACCGCCGGGCCGCCGCGCAGGAGGGTGCGCCGCTTCATGCCTGCACTGCCGGGGCCGGCGCAGGCGCCACCCAGTGTCCGCTGCGACCGCCCGACTTCTCGAGCAATCCGATGCCAGACAGGGTCATGCCGCGATCGATCGCCTTGCACATGTCGTAGATCGTCAGCAGCCCGATGCTGACTGCGGTCAGTGCCTCCATCTCGACCCCGGTGCGACCGACCGTCTCGGCGACCACCGTGCAACCGATGGAACAGTCAGCGTCGTCGAGGTCGAACTCGGCCTCGACCCGCGTCAGCGGCAGCGGATGGCAGAGCGGTACCAGGTCGGCCGTGCGCTTGGCGGCCATGATCGCTGCCAGCCGCGCGATACCGATCACATCTCCCTTGCCGATCGACCCTGCGCGGATGCGCTCGAGCGTGGCCGGTTGCATGCGGATACGCCCGGTCGCGCGGGCGCGCCGCGCCGTCTCGGCCTTGGATCCGACATCGACCATCACCGCGCGGCCTTCGGCATCGAAGTGCGTGAGATCGTCGGCGGTCGGGGCGGAGGCGGTCGGGTTCATGGCTGTGTGCAGTGCGAGTAACCGCAGGATAACCCCCGGACGCGCAATGACTTTATGATAACACCATGCCCATCCTTCACTGCCCGACGCAGCCCCCGGCCAGGCGGCCGGACGGACGCCTGCCGCGCGTCCGACGCATGCTTCGCGTGTTGCGTACCTGCGCGCTGGCCGCGGCCATCACCGTCCCTCTGGCAGGTGCCAGCGAGCTGCCCGATCTAGGCGATGTCTCGCGCGGCGTGCTGTCCACCGTGCAGGAGCGCCAGCTCGGGATGGAGGTGATGCGCGAGGTGCGCAACGACCGCAACTTCCTCGACGATGCGGAGCTCAACGCCTATCTGGCCAACCTGGGCTACCGGCTCGCGGCCAACAGCCCAGACGCTCGCATCCCGTTCGAGTTCTTCGTGATGAACGACCCGATGATCAACGCCTTCGCCCTGCCTGGCGGCTTCATCGGCGTGCATACCGGGCTGATGGCCACTGCGCAGACCGAATCCGAACTGGCGGCGGTGATCGCACACGAGATCGCGCACGTGACGCAGGGACACATCGCGCGGCTGGTCGCCAACCAGCAGCAGGCGCAGGTCGGTTCGATCGTCGCCATGGCGCTCGCGCTGCTCGCGGCGCGTTCCAATCCGCAGCTGGCGCAGGGCGCGATCATCGGCGCGCAGGCGGCGGTGGTACAGAGCCAGCTCAACTTCACGCGCGACATGGAGCGCGATGCCGACCGCGTCGGGCTGTCGATCCTGGAACGCTCGGGTTTCGACGTGCGCGGCATGTCGTCGTTCTTCGAGCGCCTGCAGCGGTCGACGCGCAACTTCGAGACGTCGGCCCCGGCCTACCTTCGCACCCACCCGATGACCACCGAGCGGATCGCCGATGCGCTCAACCGCATCGATTCGCTGCCCTACCGGCAGGTACGCGACGACCCCGAGTTCCAGTTCGTCCGTACCCGCCTGATCGCCATGCAGGGCTCGCCGCGCGATGCGGTGCAGTCCTTCGAGAACGGGCTCCGGCAGGGCGCGTTCGTGAACGAGGCGGCGCAGCGCTTCGGCCTGGTCCATGCACTGATGCGCAACCGCGAGTACGCGCGCGCACAGAAGGAACTTCGTACCCTGCGGCCGATGGCCCCGCGGCTGCCGCTGATCGACGCGCTGGAGGGAGACCTGCTGATCGCCACCGGCAACCTGAAGGGCGCTGCCGTCTTCTATCAGGCGGCCTTGCAGGAGCACCCGCGCTACCGTGCGCTGGTCTACGACTACGCGGACGTGCTGATCCGCACCGGGCAGGCGCAGGCAGCGATCAAGGTGGCCGCAGACGCCCTGCAGTACTACCCGTCGGACCATCGACTGTTCTTCGTCCAGGCCCGTGCCTATTCGGAGCTTGGCCGCATGCTGTCGCAGGGCAGGGCGCAGGCCGAGGCCAACGTGCTGCTCGGCAACCGGGCGCTGGCGATCGAACAG
This sequence comes from Betaproteobacteria bacterium, assembly GCA_947458265.1. GTDB lineage: Bacteria > Pseudomonadota > Gammaproteobacteria > Burkholderiales > CAIKXV01 > CAIKXV01. Next base: position 78,682 of record CANGYF010000017.1, on the reverse strand, counting down.
CTGCAGAACGCGCTGCGCGCCGGCGATGGCGACTTCTTCGAACTGTCCTCAGCGGAGTCGCGGCTGCGCGAACTGCGTGCCCTGCAGCCGCCGCGCAAGGGGAAGGGCTGAGCGGCGCGCCTGGCGGTCCGGTCGCGGCGCGGGGGCGCGGCTGGGTGGGCTGCAGCGGATGCTGCCTGCCCGGTCGGAAGGACGGTGCTTGCGCCGCCCGGCCGGTTGTTTAGAATCCGGGCTTCTCGAGAGCCGGGCCTGGGGGGGGCGAACATGACTGACGCGACCGAATGCGACCGCGAACTGGACACGCGGGGCCTGAACTGTCCACTGCCCATCCTGCGGACGAAGAAGGCCCTCAATGAGCTCATCACCGGACAGGTGCTGAAGGTCGTGTCGACGGATCCGGGCGCCACCAAGGACTTCCAGGCCTTTTCCCGGCAGACAGGCAACCTGCTGCTGTCGTCGTCTGAAGTCGCCGGCGAGTTCGTGTTCTACCTCAAGAAGAAGTGACCGGGCCGCTCGCGCCTCCGGAGCGCTGGCGATCCGTGCCGTGCTGCGGCCCGAGAGCGTACTGAGCGCCTACTGAGCGGCTGACGAACGCCCCGAGGCGAGTCTTCCTGCCGCCAGCCGCGGGAAGGCGTGCTCAGGCAGGCCGCCTGCCGGCCGCCGGTCGCAGCGGGGGAGCCAGCAGCCTGCTTTCGAGGGACGAGAACAGCAGCTGCACCAGCAGCGCCAGGCCTGCTGCTGGCAGCGCGCCGGCCAGCAGCAGCGTCGCATCGTTCAGGGCGAGGCCGGTGGCGATGCGTTCGCCGAAGCCGCCGGCACCGATGAAGGCGGCGATGGTGGCGGTGCCGACGTTGATCACGGCGGAGGTCTGCACGCCCGCGAGGATCGCGCCCAGCGCCAGCGGCAGCTCGATGCGCAGCAGCCGGGCGCTGCGCGGCAGGCCGAGCGCGAGCGCGGAGTCGCGCAGGGCCTGCGGTATCGCTTCCAGCCCGGCGCAGGTGTTGCGCACGATCGGCAGCAGCCCGTAGAGGAACAGCGCGGTGAGCGCCGGCAGCATGCCGATGCGCTCATAGAACGCGATCAGGAAGGCGAGCAGGGCCAGCGAAGGGATCGTCTGCACCAGGGCGACCGCTGGCAGCACCCAGCGGCGTGCCGCGGCGCTGGCCGCGCACCAGATGCCCAGCGGGACGCCGACGATGGTCGAGAGCAGCAGCGAGCCGAACACCAGCACCAGGTGCTCGCCGGCGAGGCGCAGGAAGTCTTCGCCGAACAGTGCGTTCGCAAGCGTGCGGCGCGGCGGCCTGGTATCCGTTGCGCTACCGGCAGTGCCACCGGCAGCGCTGCCGGTCGCCTGCGGCGGCGTGACCCGCGCCGCTGCCGACAGGAACTGCTCGGCGATTGCGGCAAAGGATTCGCCGCCGGCCTCGGCACGCGCATTGAGTGCGCGCATCGTCGCGTCGTCGAGCCGTCCCTCGAGTGCCGCGATCGCCGCCCAGGTGCGAGGCAGGCGGCCCTGCAGCCCTGCGCGGTAGAGCACCACCGCGTCGTAGCGCGGGAAGTGGTCGCGGTCGTCCTGCAGCACGCGCAGGCCGTTGCGTGCGATCGCCGCATCGGTCGAATAGACATCGATGACGTCGAGCTGTCCGGCGGCCAGGGCGCCGAACTTCAGTCCGTGCTCCATGCCGCGCGGCGTGTCGAAGGGCAGCGCATAGCGGCTGCGCAGGCCCGGCCAGCCATCCGCCCGGCCGATGAACTCCTGGGTGAGCCCGAGCCGCAGCGACGGATGGCCGGCGAGGTCCGAGATACGCGCGATGCCGAGGCGGTCGGCCTGCCGCTCCTGCATCGCCAGCGCGTAGGTGTTGTTGAAGCCCAGCGGCCGCGACATGGCGAGCCCGCGCTGTTCGAGCGCCCGTGCCATCGCGGTTGCATCCTGCGGGTCGTCCAGGCGCAGGATCTCGCGTGCCAGGGTGCCGGTGTACTCGACATAGAGGTCGATCGCGCCCGATGCCAGCGCTGCCTGGACGATGCCGGTGTTGCCCAGTCCCTGCTCGTGGCGCACCGTCGCTTCGCCGGCGGACTCCGCGGTACGGCGCAGGATCTCGCCGAGGATGTAGGACTCGGTGAAACGCTTGCTGCCGACCACCAGCACCGGCGCTACCTGCCGCTGCGGCCCGGCAGCGGTGTCCTGTGCGCGAACGGGGAGCGACACCGATGCGAGCGTCCACAACAGGACCATCGTGGCGAGCCATGCCCCGGCGGCGCTCCGGCAGCCCAGCATCCCGGCCTTCATCGGGCGACCTTTCCAGGCAAGCCATGCTGGGCTTGCACGAACCGGGTCACGAACGGGTCGGCTGGACGCTCGACGAGATCGGCCAGCGTGCCGCGCTGCACCACGCGCCCGTCACGCATCAGCAGGATATCGTCGGCCAGCGCAGCAGCCTCGTGCAGGTCGTGCGTGACCCACAGCACGGTCTTGCCCAGGGCGTCGAACAGGCCGCGCAATTCGCGCTGCAGGTCGTGCCGGGTGATCGGATCGAGCGCCGACAGCGGCTCGTCGCACAGCAGCAGCGGTGGATCCGGCAACAGGGCGCGTGCGATGCCCACGCGCTGGCGCTCGCCGCCGGACAGCGTGGATGGGTACTGGTCGAGCAGCCGCGGGTCGATGCGCGCGAGTTCGACGACCGTGGCCAGCCGCGCGGCGATACGCCCGCCGTCCCACCGCAGGTGGCGTGCGAGCAGCGTGATGTTGTCGCGCGCGGTCAGGTGAGGGAACAGCCCACCATCCTGGATCACGTAGCCGGTCCGGTGGCGTATCGCTTCCACCGTCGCGGTGCCGAGGGTCACGCCGTCGATCTCGACCGATCCGGCGTCCGGCACCAGCAGGCCGATCAGCAGCCGCAGCAGCGTGGACTTGCCGCAGCCGCTGGGACCGAGCAGCACGGTCACCCGCCCGCGTTCGAAATGCGTGCTGAGCGGGGCAAGCGCCTGGCGCCCCCCGAATGCGCGGCACAACCCGTCGGTGCGGATCATCCGGCCGACCCGGGTCCGCCTCCGGGACCTGCGGCCTGCGCCGGCGGCTGCCGGCCACGCCAGGCTTCGAGCGCCGCTTCGTACCGGTCGTATGCGTCCTGGTAAATGTCGAAGATGCAGGGCGTGCAGCCGTTACCGCAGCAATCCTCCAGCGCCGGCTCCACCGGTGGCTGGGGGGCCGGATCGTGCCGTGCATGCACGGTGGTGCGATGCGGCCCGGCGCAAGCGGTGGGGCTACTACCGGGGCTGTGATCGGGATCGTGATCCATGGTCCATCGTACCAAACCGAGGTCTCCTGCCGTCCGTTGCCCCCCTCGTCGTCCCGGCTGACTGAAGTTTCCGGTCCGGGTGCCGTAACAGGAACGGGACGGTCGGAAACCGGACGTCCACCGCTGCCCGCAGCCTGCGGGTGGCATCTATCCGTGCCACCGCCGTCCGACGAGACGCCCGAAGACTCCGCGATGCTCCGCCCGATCGAAATCCGGCCCGAACTGCTGGGCCAGCCGCTGCCGTGGGACCTGTACGACCGCTACGGTGTGCTGCTGCTTGCCCGGGGCGCGGTACTCGAGGATGCAGCGCAGGTCTTGCGCCTGAATGCACGCAAGCTGTTCGCACGTGCTGAGGAACTCGGCGACCTGGATGTGTCGGAGATACTGTCGCCGTTCACCGCCCTGGCCGAGGTGGTGTCGACCCTCGATTCGGTGTTCGCCGCCGGCGTCGGCGAGGACGTGGCGCCGCGCGTGATGGGCATGGCCGACACCATCCGTGCGGTGATCGCCACCGACCAGGACGCCTGCCTGGGCTGGATCGCGCTCGACCGCAGCGCGGCTTACAGCCTGCGCCACAGCGTGGCGGTCGCCCTGGTCTGCGAACTGGTCGCGACCGAACTGGGGCTGCCACCCGCCGACCAGCGGTCCATGCTGTGCGCCGCGCTGACGATGAACGTGGGCATGCGGGAACTTCAGGACCAGTTGACTGGGCGCACCGCGCAGCTTGAGCCGGAGGAGCGGGCGCAGATCGCCGCCCATCCGGAACGCAGCTGCGCCTGGCTGCGCTCGCGTGGCGTGGTCGACGAGATATGGCTCGCGGCAGTCGCCGACCACCATGAACGGCTCGACGGCAGAGGCTACCCGCGCGGCCTGACTGCTTCCATGATCGCGCTGCCGGCCCGGCTGATCGCGCTGGCCGACATCTACTGTGCCAAGACCGGCGAACGCTTCTACCGGCCGCCGAGGCTGCCGGCCACGGCCGCGCGCGACATCCTGCGCGGGAGCCGCAGTGGCCTTGACCCGATGCTCGCCGGGGTCATGTTCCGCCTGATCAGTGGACATCCGCCCGGGACGCTGGTGCGCCTGGCCAACCGGGAAGTGGCGGTGATCACCCACAATTCTGCGGGCGGACAACCGATCGTGATGAGCGTGTTCAACCCGATGGACGAGCCGCTGCCGCAGCCCACGTTGCGCGAAACCACGAAGATCGCAACCTCGATCCGCAGCTACATCACCTTCGACCCGGCCGTGCACCGGTTCGATCTCGAACGGCTCTGGGGCTACGCAGGCTGAACGGGCGCTGCCCGCCAGGGGTCAGCTGCCGCGCGACAGGCCGAGCCTCTGGTAGATCGGGCGCAGGTGCGTCCTGAACTCCGGCAGGCGCCGCCCGAGCCCGATCGCGGCGACCACCACGCAGGCGCCGCCCGCGGCGATCACCGGTTCGACCCCGATCTCCTGCGCGATCGCCCCGGCGACCAGAGCGCCGACCGGCGCCATGCCGAGGAAGCACATCGTGAAGAACGCCATCACCCGGGCGCGCTTGTCCTCGTCGACGATCATCTGGGTGACCGTCGATGTCGAGGTGACGATGGTGATGATGCAGGCGCCGACGATGAACAGCAGGCCCATCGAAAGCCAGAGCCAGTGGCTGCAGGCGAACACCATCAGCGCGAAGCCGCAGGCGAGCGTCGCGCGCTGGTTCAGCTGGACCATTCCGATCACGTTGTTGCGCCAGGCCAGGACCAGGCCGCCGACCACGCCACCGGTACCTGCCGAGCCGAGCAGCAGGCCGAGGGTGGCCGGGCCGCCACCGAACACCTCGGCGGCGAAGATCGGCAGTAGCACGATGTACGGGGTTGCCAGCGAACCCACGATGGCCACGTGCTTGAGCAGCACCCGCAACGGCATGATCGAGCGCTGGTAGCGGTAGGCCTCGGCCAGCTCTCCGGCGATCGACTGGCGGCGCATCACCGGCCGGTTGCCGGGCGCATCGATGCGCATCAGCGAAACCAGCACCGCGACCTTGGAAACGCCGCTGGCGAGGAAGCAGCCGGCCTCGCTCGCCACGTGGATGATGAAGCCAGCCAGCGTCGGGCCGATCATCCGTCCCGAGTTCTGCATGAATGCGCCGAAGGCCAGCGCGCTCGGCAGGTCGGCGCGGTCCTCGACCAGCACCGGCACGAACGACTGCCGGGCGGAGGTCTCCAGCGCCATCGCGGTGCCCATCAGGAAGGCGGCGACCGGCACGTGCCAGGCCGACAGCAGGTCGTACCAGACGAGCGCAGCCATCGCCAGCCCGTGGAGCATCAGCGCCACCTGCATCACGATCAGCACCGAGCGCCGGTCGAAGCGGTCGGAGACGACGCCGGCCAACGGCGACACCAGCAGCATCGGGATCTGGGCGGCGAAGCCGGTGACGCCGAGCAGGAAGGCCGACCCGGACAGCCGGTAGACCAGCCAGCTCATCGCGGTGGCCTGGATCCAGGTACCGATCAGCGCAAGGGTCTGCCCGTAGAAGAAGACACGGAAGTTCCGGTGCTGCAGCGCCCCGAAGCCCTTGATCATCGGGGGCTTGGCGCCTTCACTTCAAGCGCGCGAGCTGGGCGCTGACCTTTTCCAGCGTCGCGGCGAATCCGGCCAGCCGCGCCCTTTCCTGCTCGAGCACCGCTGCCGGTGCGCGCGACACGAAGTTCTCGTTGGCGAGCTTGCCGTGTGCCCTGGCGATCTCGTTCTCGAGCCTCGCCGCTTCCTTGCCCAGGCGCTCGCGCTCGGCGGCGATGTCGACCTCGACCTTCAGCATCAGCCGGGTGGTCCCCACCACCGCGACCGGCGCATCGGCCGAACCATCGTCGTCGCCACTGGCGCCGGGCGCGCTCTCGTCGACGACGGTGACCGTCGACAGCCGGGCGAGCGGCACGAGGTAGCGGCCGAAGCGCGCCACCGTGCCGTCGTCGCCGAAGGCTACCAGCGGCACCTTCTGCGCCGGGGACAGGTTCAGTTCCCCGCGCAGCTGGCGGCAGGCATTGACCAGCGCCTTCAGCCGTTCGATCGCCGCGTCGCTCGCCGGGTCGATCCGTTCCGGCTGCGACTGCGGGTAGGGCTGCACCATGATGCTCGACGTCTCGTCGTCGCGCCGCTTGCCGGCGGCCACCGACACCGTCTGCCAGAGTGCCTCGGTGATGAACGGGATCACGGGATGCGCCAGCCGCAGCGTGGCCTCGAGCACGCGCAGCAGCGTACGGCGGGTGCCGCGCTGCACCGCCGGATCTTCATCCTGCAGCTGTACCTTCGCCAGTTCGACGTACCAGTCGCAGTACTCGTCCCAGGCGAATCGGTAGATCGCCTGCGCGACGTTGTCCAGCCGGTAGTCCGCGAAGCCGCGTGCGACCTCGGCTTCGACGCGCTGCAGTTCGCCGATGATCCAGCGGTCGGCCTCCGACAGCACCACGGCCGCCTGTTCGTCCAGCCCGCAGTCATGGCCTTCGGTGTTCATCAGCACGAAGCGGGTGGCGTTCCACAGCTTGTTGCAGAAGTTGCGGTAGCCCTCGCAGCGCTTGAAGTCGAAGTTCACGTTGCGCCCGAGCGTTGCATAGGCAGCCATCGTGAAGCGCAGCGCGTCTGCACCGTACGGCGGTATGCCGGCCGGGAACTCCTTCTTCGTGCGCGCGGCCACCTTCGGCGCGGTCTCCGGACGGCGCAGGCCGGTGGTGCGCTTCTCCAGCAGCGGCTCGATCGCGATGCCTTCGATCAGGTCGACCGGATCGATCGTGTTGCCCTCGGACTTCGACATCTTCTTGCCTTCGGCATCGCGCACGATGCCGTGGATGTAGACGTCGCGGAACGGGATCCGTCCGGTGAAGTGCAGAGTCATCATCACCATGCGCGCCACCCAGAAGAAGATGATCTCGTAGCCGGTGACCAGCACCGAGGACGGCAGGTAAAGGTCGTAGGCGGCCTTCTGCGCGGGTGCCGCATCCGGCTTCGCCGCGTCGGGCCAGCCGAGCGTGGAGAAGCACACCAGTGCGGACGAGTACCAGGTGTCGAGCACGTCCGGGTCGCGCGACAGCGGCCCGTCGCTGCCGCGCGCGCGCGCCTGTGCCAGCGCATCGGCTTCGCTGCGTGCGACGTAGACATGGCCATCGGGACCGTACCAGGCCGGTATCTGGTGGCCCCACCAGAGCTGGCGCGAGATGCACCAGTCCTGGATGTTGTCCAGCCACTGGTTGTAGGTGCTGGTCCAGTTCTCGGGGAAGAAGCGCACCTGTCCGTCGCGCACCGCGTCGCGCGCGACCGCGCTGATCGAGCGGCCTGGATGCAGCGTGCCCTCGGGCGCCGGCTTGCCCATCGCGACGAACCACTGGTCGGTGAGCATCGGCTCGACCACCTCGCCGGTGCGCGCGCAGCGCGGCACCATCATCTTGTGCGGCTTCTCGCTCACCAGCAGGCCGGCCTCGCGCAGGTCGGCCAGCACCGCCTTGCGTGCGACGTAACGATCCATGCCGCGGTACTTCTGCGGTGCGTTGTCGTTCACCTTCGCATCGAGGGTGAGGATGCCGATGGGTGCCAGCCCGTGCCGTTCGCCGACCTGGAAGTCGTTGAAGTCGTGCGCCGGGGTGATCTTCACGCAGCCGGTGCCGAAGGCCGGGTCGACGTAGGCGTCCGCGATCACCGGGATCTCGCGACCCGTGAGCGGCAGCACCAGGCTGCGCCCGACCAGCGCCCGGTAGCGTTCGTCGTCCGGATGCACCGCGACCGCGACATCGCCCAGCATCGTTTCGGGACGCGTGGTGGCCACGACCAGTCCAGCTTCCGCACCGTCGGCACCGCCCGCGAGCGGGTAGCGGATCTCCCACAGACGGCCGTCTTCCTCCTCGCTCTCGACCTCGAGGTCGGACACGGCAGTACCCAGCTTCGGGTCCCAGTTGACCAGCCGCTTGCCGCGGTAGATCAGCCCCTGCTCGTACAGTCGGACGAATGTGTCGACCACCACCGTGGACAGCGACTCGTCCATCGTGAAGTACTCGCGCTCGAAATCGGCCGAGGCGCCCAGGCGCTTCATCTGGTTGATGATCGTGTCGCCGGAGAAGCGCTTCCAGTCCCAGACCTGCTCGATGAACTTCTCGCGGCCGAGCGCATGGCGCGACTGCCCCTTGGCCTCGAGCTGGCGCTCGACGACGATCTGGGTGGCGATGCCGGCATGGTCGGTGCCCGGCAGCCAGAGCGTGTTGAAGCCGCGCATCCGGTGGTGGCGCGTCAGCGCGTCCATGATCGTCTGGTTGAACGCATGGCCCATGTGCAGGATGCCGGTGACGTTGGGCGGCGGCAGCTGGATCGCGAACGCCGGCCGGCCAGGCTCGGTGCCGGCGGCGAAGTAGCCGCGCCGCTCCCATTCCGGGCCCCAGAACGATTCGATGCTGCCGGGTTCGAAGCTCTTCGGAAGTTCCATGGATCGTGCGCGCGTGCAGGCGAGTGGTGCGGGTGGGCGATTATAGAGGCAGGCAGCGCCAGCCCCCGCCCCGCGCTTCACCGGCTGGACGGATCAGTGCGCGCCCGGTCCCTGCTGGCGAGCAGCCGCAGCCAGCACCTCGTCGACGGCGCGCTCCACTTCGGCGCGCACCTGGTCGCGGATCTGCGCGGTCTGTTCCTCGCGCCACGCGGCGAGTTCATCGCGGAAGCCGCGCTCGATGTCGATCAGCGTGCGTTCCAGGTTCGCCATGGCCCGCTCGTGCAGCCGATGCTCGAGGTCGTGGGGGAGCATCGCCTCGACCCGTTCGCGCAATGCCTGCGGGGTGGTCGGATCCGGCGCTGCTGCAGGCACGACCGACTGCGAAGCGGCCATGGCCAGCGAGGCCGGCGGCTTCGCGTCGTGCAGTTCGACCGGTTCGGTCAGGGTAGGGATGTCACCGCCGGTCGGGATGGCGTGCAGGCCTGCCGTCTGGACGGCAAGGTGGACGGGCTCGTTCAGCGTCGGGATCTCGGACCAGGCCGGGGGATGTTCGCCGGGCGAATCCGGCCCGTGCAGGCGGCCGAGCAGGGCCTCCAGTTTCTCCAGCACTTCGCCCGGAGCGTCGGTTGCCGGCCCGGCGGCCGGTTCGCCACCCGGATCGTGCGTGCCGCCCGTCGGTGGCTTCGAAATCTCTGTCATCGCAGGCTCAGCCTTGTGCCGGGCGGTCGGTCGCGGCGCCACCGCGGTCCGGCTTGCCCAGGTCATGCGAGGCCATGGCATAGCCACGCTCGGCATAGAAGCGCCAGCGGCCGCGCGCCCGCTGCCGGTCGTCGGGATCGAGCGACACGATCTCGACGAGCCGCTCGAACCGGCTGAACACCGATGGTGTCGTATCGGTCAGGTTGAGCAGTACCTGGTCGTGCGGCAGCGGGTCGAAGGCATGGTCGACGATCACCGGCGTCTGCGCCGCAAGCGGATGGGCCGCCCGCACATGTGGCAGGAAGCTGAGCTGGGCGAATGTCCACATCAGCCGGTCGACGCGTTCGGACTGGGTCTCGTCCGCGGTGAGCACGAACAGGCGAACCCCCCGCTCCAGGGCCTTCGCGGCGATGGTGCAGGCGGTGCGCTCGCGCGAATCGACGTTGGTGTAGAAATCGATGCGGGTCATCGGGAAGGGCCGGGCCGGGGCTGCCGCCGTGCGATGCGGAGCCCGGGGTCAGGTGTCAGGGGTCAGGTGTCAGAGACGGGCAGCGCGTGCCCGCGCCACCAGGAACTCGGTGAGCAGCGGCACCGGGCGTCCGGTGGCACCCTTGTCCCGCCCCGACTTCCATGCGGTGCCTGCAATGTCGAGGTGGGCCCAGGGAAACTTCCGGGCGAAGCGCGCCAGGTAGCACGCCGCGGTGACGCTGCCTGCAGGCCGGCCGCCGATGTTCGCGAAGTCGGCGAAGTTGCTCTTCAGCTGCTCCTGGTAATCGTCCCACAGCGGCATCTGCCAGACCCGGTCCCAGGCGGCGTCGCCGGCCTGTTGCACCTCGTGCGCGAGCGTCTCGTTGTTCGCGTACAGGCCGGAGGCGACATGCCCGAGTGCGATCACGCAGGCGCCGGTGAGGGTGGCGATGTCGATCACCAGGGCCGGCTGGTGGCGTTCGCACCAGGTCATCGCATCGCACAGCACCAGCCGTCCCTCGGCATCGGTGTTCAGGATCTCGACGGTCTGCCCGGACATCGTGGTCACGATGTCGCCCGGTCGGGTGGCGTTGCCCCCCGGCATGTTCTCGGCTGCCGCCACCACGCCGATGACGTTGATCGGCAGCCTGAGCATCGCCACGGCCTTCATGGTGCCCAGCACGCTGGCGCCACCGGCCATGTCGAACTTCATCTCGTCCATCTCGGGGGCCGACTTCAGCGAGATGCCTCCGGTGTCGAAGGTGATGCCCTTGCCGATCAGAACCACCGGCGCCGACTTGCGGCCGCCGCCGTTCCACGACAGGGAAATCAGCTTGGGCGGCTGGCTGCTGCCCCGGGCGACCGCCAGCAGGGCGCCCATGCCCAGGCGCTCCATGTCCTTCTGTTCCAGGACCTCGAGCTTGAGCTTGTGCGACCGGGCGAGCGCGGTCGCCTGTGCCGCGAGGTAGGTGGGATGGCAGATGTTCGGCGGCAGGTTCGCGAGGTCGCGTGCGAAGTTCACGCCCTGCGCCGTGGCCACCCCCTGGGCCAGCGCCGCCTCGGCGTCGACATTGTTGCGTGCATTCACCTTCAGCGACAGGGCGCGCAGCGCCGGTGCATTGCGCTCCGGCTGGCTCTTCATCTGGTCGAACCGGTAGAGCGTTTCCATCGCCACCATGACCGCGTGCGTGATCGCCCAGGCCTGGCTGCGGCCGGCCACCGGGACTTCGGTCAGGCAGAGCAGGGCATCGCGTGCTCCGGTCTGGCGCAGGGCCGACACCGCGGCGCGCACCGCCTCGCGGTAGGCTTTCTCCCGGAATTCGCCTGCCGGACCAAGGCCCACGAGCAGGATGCGTTCGAAGACCTTTCCCTCGACCCTCGGAACCAGCAGCGTGGTGCCGGCCTTGCCATCGAAGTCGCCCTGCTTGACGATCTCGGAGAGCACGCCATGGGTCGCCTTGTCGACCGCCAGCGCAGCGGCAGAAAGCTCGCGAGACTGGAACACGCCCACGATGGTGCATCCGCTCTTGAGCTTTTCGGCGCTGCCGGTCTTTATGCTAAATTCCATCTGATGTCCCTCGCTCAGGTAACTGTTCTGGCCTCAGCCATGCTCCGGCCCATTATCGGCGTGCGGTCTCTCCCAAGTCAAAATGATCGGGCTGTTGCCGCCGTGCCGTGGATCCAGGGCCGGCGTTCCTGGCGCGCCCGGCCGCCTGCGGCGACCGCGCGGTGATCTTCTACCGCTCGCAGCTGAGGGAGTTCTTCCTCACCGCCTCGGGTGTGTGCGCGGTGCTGCTCGCGATCATGGTCACCACGCAGTTCATCCGGCTGCTCGGGATGGCGGCGGGCGGCAAGTTCGCCGCAGACGGGGTGGCGGCGATCCTCGGCTTCACCGCCTTCAATTACCTGCCGATCGTTCTTTCGCTGACGCTGTTCATCACGGTGCTCAGTTGCCTGACGCGGATGCACCGGGATTCCGAGATGGTGGTCTGGTCGGCCAGCGGCGTGTCGCCGCTCGCATGGATCGGGCCGGTCCTCGCCTTCGCCGTGCCGCTGGCGGCGGTCATCGGGGCGCTGAGCCTCGGGTTGTCGCCCTGGGCCAACCAGAAGAGCGACGAATTCCGGCGCCAGCTGGCTTCGCGCGATGAATCGGCGAGCGTGGCGGCCGGTGTGTTCCGCGAGTCGCGCGGGGGCGATCGGGTCTATTTCGTGGAGTCGGTGTCGCGCGTGGACAACACCGTCGGCAACGTGTTCGTGCACTCCGTGCAGAACCAGAAGGGCGGCAGCATGGTCGCGAGCCGCGGCTTCCTCGAGATGCGCGACAACGGCGATCGCTTCCTGGTGCTGGAGCAGGGGCGTCGCTACGAGGGAGATCCCGGCTCGGCGGAGTTTCGCACCACGGTGTTCGAGCGCTATGCGATCCGCATCGAGACGGCCGAGTCGCGTGACGGCAACCGTCCTGTCAAGGGTATCCCGACGCTCGAACTGCTGGCCAACCCGCTGCCGGCCCATGTCGCGGAGTTCACCTGGCGCTGCGGGTTGCCGATCATGGCGATCATCCTGGCGCTGGCCGCGATCCCGTTGTCCTACGTCAATCCCCGGATGGGCAGGTCGATGAACTACGTGTTCGCGATCCTGCTGTACATGCTCTACAACAACCTGCTGTCCATCGTTCAGGCATGGATCGCGCAGGGACGGCTGGCACCCTCCACCGGTTTCTGGGTGGTGCATGCACTGATGCTCGCGGTCACGGTGCTGTTGTTCTCCCGCCGCGCGTTCGCGCTGTCGTGGCCGAGGCTGCGCTGGCCACGGCGCACGCCGCCGGGACCGGCCGCCGGCCCGGCGGGCTGAGGCCGCAGCCGATGGTCGTCATCAGCCGCTATCTCCGGCGCGAGGTCTACACGACGACTGCGCTGGTGGTGGCCGCGCTGCTCGGGTTGTTCGCGCTGTTCGACCTGATCGGCGAACTGGACGAGATGGGCGAAGGTTCGTATCGCCTGCGCGAGATGTTCATCTACGTCGTACTGAACCTGCCGGGGCACCTGTACGAGGTGCTGCCGGTGGCGGCGCTGATTGGCACGACCTTCGCGCTGACGCAGATGGCGCAGCAGTCGGAATACACGGTGATGCGTGCCTCCGGGGTGTCGGTCTGGGGGATGGCGGGGGTGCTGGTGCGTGCGGGCGTGACCATCGCGCTGGTCGGCGTCCTGGTCGGAGAAGCGGTGGCACCGGCCTCGGAACGCGCGGCCCAGTCGATGCGGCTGCAGGCGAAGGCGGCGCTGGTCGCCCAGGAGTTCCGTTCGGGCCTGTGGGTGAAGGACGGCAACAGCTTCATCAACGTGTCACAGGTCACGCCCGAGCCGAAGCTGATCGGCCTGCGCGTCTATCAGTTCGACGACGCCTGGCAGCTGCAGCGGGTCTGGCTGGCCGGGGAGGCGGTCTACCTCGGCGACAACCGCTGGCAGATGGACAAGGTGCGCGAGACGCGCTTCGAGGGCGACCGGACGGTGGTCGAGCAGGTGCAGACGCGCGAATGGTCGTCGGTGCTGACCCCTGCGCTGCTGACCGTGCTGCTGGTGGATCCGAGCGCGATGTCGGCCGCCAGCCTCTGGCAGTACGTGCAGCACCTGCGCGGCAACCGGCAGGCGGCGAGTCGCTACGAGATCGCGCTCTGGCGCAAGGCCGTGTATCCGCTCGGGATCATCGTGATGCTGCTGCTCGCGCTGCCGTTCGCGCAACAGGCGCGGCGCGCCAGTGCCGGCCCGCGGGTGTTCGCCGGGATCATGCTGGGGCTGGCGTTCTTCTTCCTGAACACCCTGGCTTCCCATGCCGGCTGGCTGTACGACTGGCCGCCTCTGCTGGCTGCGCTGCTGTCGCCGCTGGCCTTCCTGTCCATCACCGTCGGCCTGGTGGCCTGGTTCGAACGGCGTTGATCGGTAGCGCCCCTGCCGGTGGTACGGCGTGCCCGCTTCAGGCCTCGACGCGGACCACCCGGGTGCCGGCCAGCCGGTCGTGCAGGAACTGGCGATCGCGGTCCACCAGCGCCCAGGCGAGCCCGGCGCCGGCCGCAAGCACGCTCGGCCAGGCGAGCAGGTAGCGGCAGAGCGCGCGCCGCGGCCCGATCGGCGCGCCGGTGCAGTCGACTACTTGCAGCCGCCAGGTACGCATCGGCAGGGTCTGCCCACCGCGCGTCCAGAACCATCCGAAGTAGGCGCCGAGCACCAGGAGGATCCAGCCCCGGAACAGCCACTGCGCCCAGCCGGCCGAAGCGTCGTGTCCGGTCAGGGCGTGCAGCGGCAGCAGGAAGGCGAGCCCGGACAACAGCAGCAGTGCGACCACGATCAGGGTCTCGTACACCAGGCTGCCGAGGCGGCGCATCAGGGTTGCCGTCGGAGCTGAGGACTGGGCCATCCGCTGCCTGCTAGGGTTGGGGTGCCGCGGCCGGACCGTCGCCGCTGGCCTCCGTGCCTGCGGTACCGGGCTGTCTTGTCCCCTGCCAGCGGCGGGCAAGGTCCTGACGCTGGTCGGCCGGCAGCTTGTTCAACTGCTGGTAATTCTTGCGGGCGCGCTCCTGCTCCTCGGTGGACAGCTGCGCCCATTGCGAGAGCCTGGACTGGACCCGCTCGCGCTGCTCGGACGTCATGGTCGCCTGGCGCTGCGCGATGCCGATCAGCTTGCGCCGCGTCTGCACGCTGAGCGAGTCCCAGGTCTCTTCCAGCGGAGCCAGGAAGGCTTTCTGTGCCTGCGGCAGTTGCGCCCACGAGGGCGCACGCGCCGCCGTGGCGCTGGCTGCATGCGCGCTGCCGCCGCTGTTCGTCGCCGTGACGATCAGCGAGGGTCCGGCAAACAGGAACAGCGCGCACAGCGCACCGGCGCAGACGGCCGACCATGGCCGCAGGCCCGCGCTCTTGCGCGCAATGCAGGCGGAACGGCGAGCAGTGTCCGGACAGTCCGGGCAGTGCGCCGCGTCCGCTACTGCTGAGGTTCGACCGGGCGCTTCAGCCATGTATCGAACCCGTTATCGATGTAGGCCGTCACAGGGAGGTCATCGGCGAGGATGGCGAGGTCGAGGTCCGCCGCTGCATCGGCCGCCGGATCGGCGCCGAATTCGGTCAGGGTCACCCCGGAGATGGCCAGTGCGAGCATGCCCAGGGCCAGCCACAGTCGAGGACCGGCGAACCAGTCGCGCAGGCCGCCACCGGACGCACCGCCCGTGCCCGCGAGCGCAAGCGCCCGGACATGGCGCGGCGCAGCCGCGATCCCCAATGCCGATTTGCGGGCGACCTGAAGCCGGGTGAGCACGTCATCGTCAACGCGCGCCAGCCCTTCGTCGAGCAGCGCTGCCACCTGCCTGCCGAATTGCGCGTCATTCACAGGGAAATTCCTTTTGCTTTCAATAGCTCGGCGAGGGCATGGGTCGCCCGCGAGCAATGCGTCTTCACACTGCCTTCGGAACAGCCCATCGCTTCGGCCGTTTCGGAGACATCCAGTTCTTCCCAGTAACGTAGCAGGAACGCTTCACGTTGACGCGCAGGCAGCCTTGACAAGGCTTCTTCAATCGTTTCAAGGGTTTGAATGCGCTGCAATCGATCCGCAGGATTCATGCCCTGGCCGTTCGGATCGGCCGTGGCCTGCAACGTCTCGAGTGGATCGGTTTCCTCGTCGTCCTTGTTGGTGGAAAACGCCGAAAACAGGGTGGTCCACGTATTCCGTACCTTGGTGCGCCGATACCAGTCGCGGATCGTGTTCTGGAGGATCCGCTGGAACAGCATCGGCAACTCTTCAGCCGGACGGTCAGCGTACTTCTCGGCGAGCTTCATCATCGAATCCTGGACGATGTCCAACCCTGCTTCGGGATCGCGCACCGCGTACGTCGCCTGCTTGAAGGCACGCCGCTCGACGTCGGTCAGGAAACTCGACAGTTCGCTCTCGGAAGCCAGGATTGTTCTCGGTCGCGGGAATCGGTGAATGAATCCGCCCGGCACCGCGCTTGCGTGCACGGCCATCCGGGGGCGGACAATGGTACCAAAGCCCCCGCCGCGTCCGTCTGCGGCCGTGGATGGAGGGGGCGACTGCATCGTCGACCGTGCCCTCGACAGCGCGCACGACGGAGCGTTGCTTGACCCCATCCCCCCTTACCGGTAGCCTCTCCGGTTCGTTTCGAATCGCGAAACAGGGGCCTGGTTGGCCATTCTGCGCGTCCGGCGTGCGTCTGTCGCCGTCGGCGACACAGGAAACGCGATTCCCGTGCGGTGACCGATGGGTTGCCCGCGGCCCCGCATACAAAGTACCCCACGGTACCCAGAGGTAATCCAATGGACAGGATCGCTGCGAACGTGATGGAGCTCTCCGGTGCGGAGATCGTCATCCGCTGCCTGCAGGAAGAGCAGGTCGAGTTCGTGTTCGGCTACCCGGGCGGGGCCGTGCTGTACATATACGACGAGATCTGCAAGCAGGACAAGGTCAAGCACATCCTGGTGCGCCACGAGCAGGCTGCCGTGCACGCCGCCGATGGCTATGCGCGCTCGACCACCCGGCCCGGCGTTGCGCTGGTCACCTCCGGCCCGGGCGTGACCAACGCCGTAACCGGGATCGCGACCGCGTACATGGATTCGATCCCGATGGTGATCATCAGCGGCCAGGTGCCGACCCATGCGATCGGGCAGGACGCATTCCAGGAAGTCGACACGGTCGGCATCACGCGGCCCTGCGTGAAGCACAACTTCCTCGTGAAGGACGTGCGCGACATCGCGACGACGATCCGCAAGGCCTTCCAGATCGCGACTACCGGCCGGCCCGGCCCTGTGCTGGTCGACATCCCGAAGGACATCACGGTCGAGAAGGCGGTGTTCAGCTACCCGCAGAACGTGCCGATGCGGTCCTACAGCCCGGTGACGCGCGGACACTCCGGCCAGATCAAGAAGGCGGTGCAGCTGCTGATGGAAGCCAAGCGCCCGATGATCTACAGCGGCGGCGGCGTCGTCCTCGGCGAGGCGGCCGCCGACCTCGCGAAGCTGGTGCGTGCACTCGGCTTCCCGTGCACCAACACCCTGATGGGGCTGGGCGGGTTCCCGGCCACCGACCCGCAGTTCGTCGGCATGCTCGGCATGCACGGAACCTATGAAGCGAACATGGCGATGCAGCACTGCGACGTGCTGCTCGCGGTGGGCGCGCGCTTCGACGACCGGGTGATCGGCAACCCGAAGCACTTCCACGAAGAAGAACGGAAGATCATCCACATCGACATCGACCCGTCGTCGATCTCGAAGCGGGTCAAGGTCGACGTGCCGATCGTCGGCAACGTCAAGGATGTGCTGGCGGACATGCTGGCGCAGGCGGCTTCGTCCCAGGAACAGCCCGACGCGACCGCACTCGCGGCATGGTGGAAGCAGATCGACGAGTGGCGCAGCCGCGACTGCCTGAAGTTCGATCGTTCGAGCGCGATCATCAAGCCGCAGTCGGTGATCGAGACGCTCTACAAGGTCACCGAAGGCAACGCATACGTCACCTCCGACGTTGGCCAGCACCAGATGTGGGCCGCGCAGTTCTACAAGTTCGACCAGCCGCGCCGGTGGATCAACTCGGGCGGGCTGGGCACGATGGGCTTCGGCCTGCCCTCGGCCATGGGTGTCCAGCTGGCCCACCGCGATGCGCAGGTTGCCTGCGTGACCGGCGAGGCGAGCATCCAGATGTGCATCCAGGAGTTGTCGACCTGCACGCAGTACCGGCTGCCGATCAAGGTCGTCATGCTGAACAACCGATACATGGGCATGGTCCGGCAGTGGCAGGAGTTCTTCCACGGCAACCGGCATGCCGAGTCGTACATGGACGCACTGCCCGATTTCGTGAAGCTCGCGGAGTCGTACGGCCACGTGGGCATGCGCATCGAGAAGCCGGCTGACGTGGAAGGTGCGATGCGCGAGGCGTTCGCGATGAAGAACCGGCTGGTGTTCATGGACTTCATCACCGACCAGACCGAGAACGTGTTCCCGATGGTGCCCGGCGGAAAGGGCCTGTCGGAGATGATCCTGGTCTGATTCCGCCGCGGTGAGGGTGGGCTTTGCCCGCCCGTCTGCCTGTCGGCGGACCTGCCGCCTCCGTGCCGTCCCTGCGTGGCGGCCAGGTGTCACGTCCGCTTCCCGATTCCCCCCGTACTGATCGATCCCCGATGCGCCATATCATTTCCATCCTGCTCGAGAACGAACCCGGCGCGCTGTCGCGGGTGTCCGGCCTGTTCTCGGCCCGTGGCTACAACATCGAGTCCCTGACCGTTGCGCCGACCGAGGACGCGACGCTGTCCCGGATGACCATCGTCACCAGCGGTTCGGAAGAGATCGTCGAACAGATCACCAAGCAGCTGAACAAGCTGATCGAGGTGGTGAAGGTGGTCGACCTTTCCGACGGTCCGCACATCGAGCGCGAGCTGATGCTCGTCAAGGTGCGCGCCGCCGGCAAGGATCGCGAGGAGATGAAGCGCATGGCAGACATCTTCCGCGGCCGGATCATCGACGTCACCGACAAGTCCTACACGATCGAACTGACCGGCGAGGGATCGAAGCTCGATGCCTTCCTGCAGGCGGTCGAACCCGGGCTGATCCTCGAGACCGTACGTACCGGTGCCTCCGGCATCGGGCGCGGGGAGCGGGTACTCAAGGTCTGACCGCCGGGCCGGCCGCCGGCCGGGGTATACCGGCTCCACTGCCGGACGCGCTGCGTCCGGTGCAATCCCACGAATCACAACACAACGCATCGCGGAGACTGGGCATGAACATCTTTTACGACAAGGACGCCGACCTGTCCCTGATCAAGGGACGCAACGTCACCATCCTGGGCTACGGCTCGCAGGGCCATGCCCATGCGAACAACCTGAAGGATTCCGGCGTGAAGGTCACCGTCGGCCTGCGCAAGGGCGGTTCGTCCTGGGACAAGGCGAAGGCTGCCGGCCTCGCGGTCAAGGAAGTCGACGATGCCGTCAAGGGCGCCGACCTCGTGATGATGCTGCTGCCCGACGAGCACCAGGCGCAGGTCTACAGGGAATCTGTCGAGCCGAACATCAAGAAGGGTGCCACGCTGGCTTTCGCGCACGGCTTCAACGTGCACTTCCAGCAGATCCTGCCGAAGGCGGAGATCGACGTGATCATGATCGCCCCGAAGGGCCCCGGCCACCTGGTGCGGTCCACCTACACCCAGGGTGGTGGCGTACCGTCGCTGATCGCGATCGCACAGGACGCCAGCGGCAAGGCGCGCGACGTCGCGCTGTCGTATGCAGCGGCAATCGGCGCCGCGCGCGCCGGCGTCATCGAGACCACCTTCAAGGAAGAGACCGAGACCGACCTGTTCGGCGAGCAGGCCGTGCTGTGCGGCGGCGCGACCGCCCTGGTCCAGGCCGGCTACGAGACGCTGGTCGAGGCCGGGTATGCGCCCGAGATGGCCTACTTCGAGTGCCTGCACGAGCTGAAGCTGATCGTCGACCTGATGTACGAGGGCGGCATCGCCAACATGCGCTACTCGATCTCGAACACCGCCGAGTACGGTGACTTCACGCGTGGCCCGCGCATCATCACCGAGCAGACCAAGCTGGAGATGAAGAAGATCCTGAACGAGATCCAGACCGGCCAGTTCGCGAAGGAATTCATCCTCGAGAACCGCGCGGATGCCCCGACCCTGAAGGCGATGCGCCGGATCGGCCAGGCACACTCGATCGAGACCGTCGGCGCCAAGCTGCGGGGCATGATGCCCTGGATCAAGGCCAACCAGCTGGTCGACCGGTCGCGCAACTGATGACCCCTTACCCGCACCCCATCCTGGCGCGCGAAGGGTGGCCCTTCATTGCGCTGGCCGTGGGTGCGGCTATCGCGACCACGGTCCTGGCCGGACCGTGGTGGTCGCTGCCGCTGTGGATCGTCGCACTGTTCGTGGTGCAGTTCTTCCGCGATCCGGCACGCAGCTTCGAGGCTGCCGGCAATGCGGTGATCTCGCCGGCGGACGGGCGCATCGTCGCCGTGGAAAGGGCCCGGGACCCGTACCTTGAGCGCGACGCGCTCAAGGTCTCGGTGTTCATGAACGTGTTCAACGTGCATTCGAATCGTGCACCGGTCGACGGCGAAGTGCGCGAGGTGCGCTACTTCCCCGGCCGTTTCTTCAATGCCGCGATCGACAAGGCGTCGATCGAGAACGAGCGTAACGCGATGGTGATCGACACCGCCGACGGCACCCGGGTGACCTGCGTCCAGATCGCGGGGCTCATCGCGCGCCGCATCCTGTGCTACGCGAAGCCGGGCGACCGGGTCGAGCGGGGGCAGCGGTTCGGCTTCATCCGCTTCGGCTCCCGGGTCGATGTCTACCTGCCGCTGGATGCGACGCCCCGTGCATCGCTGGGTGACATCGTGTATGCCGGGCAGACGGTCCTCGCCGAACTGGCTGTTCCCACCGCGGCCGCCGCATCGGGGCAGCCGCGTTGATTCGCCGCGATCCGCACAAGATGGCGAAGGTCGAAGGTCGCCGGCGCGGTATCTACTGGCTGCCCAACGCATTCACCACCGCGGCCCTGTTCGCCGGGTTCTTCTCGATCGTTCAGGCGATGAATGGCCGGTTCGAGGTCGCCGCCGCAGCGATCTTCATCGCCGGTATCCTCGACGGGCTGGATGGCCGGGTCGCTCGCTGGACGCGCACGCAGAGTGCATTCGGGGCCGAGTACGACTCGCTGTCCGACATGGTGTCGTTCGGCGTCGCCCCCGCGCTGGTGGTCTACGTCTGGGCGCTGAAGGACTTTTCCCATCTCGGTGAGGTCGGCAGCAAGTCGCACTGGGTGGTGGCCCGACTGGGCTGGATCGCAGCCTTCATCTACTGCGCCTGCGCCGCGCTGCGGCTCGCCCGCTTCAACACGCAGCTCGACATCGCCGACAAGCGCTACTTCACCGGGCTGCCGAGCCCGGCGGCCGCCGCCCTGGTCGCCAGCCTGGTCTGGGCATTCAGCCTCTACCAGGTCGAGGGTGGAGACGTGATGTGGCTGGCCTGGATCGTCACGGTATTCGCCGGCTTCTCGATGGTCAGCAACTTCCGCTTCTACAGCGGCAAGGACATCAACCTGCGCAAGGCGGTGTCGTTCCGCGTGATCGTAGGTACCGCGATCGGGTGCGGGCTGCTCAGCCTGGTCGCCGATACGCTGGCCGAACTGCTGCTCGCGGTGTCGGTCGTCTACGCTTCGTCCGGATACGTGATGGCGCTGGCGGAAAAGCTGCGCAAGCCCGCGGCGCGTCCGGCGCCGCAGTTGCCCGGGGACGATCAGGGTGCCGGGCGGGCGGGCGAGGCGGTGGCTGCACCAGCCGAACCGCCGGACGGACCGCAGCGCTGACCGGTGCAAGGGTGTGCGTGCCGGTTCATGCCGCCGTGCTTGCGCTCGCGCGCGCCAGGTCCTAGACTTGCGCCATGTCCTCGGTAACCCAACGCGTCGTGATCTTTACCCTGCTGACCAGTACCCTGCTGGCCAGCTGGCTGCTGCGCCCCGCGCGCTAGCCTCCACGACCCCTGTTGCGTTACCCCGCGCCGGCTCATGACCTGAAGCCGGTGATCGAAGCCACCGACCGCATATCCTGCGGCAAGGAGACATCATGAGCAGCGACCGCCTCATCATTTTCGACACGACCATGCGCGATGGCGAGCAGAGCCCTGGCGCCACAATGACCCGGGAAGAGAAGCTGCGCATTGCCCGCCAGCTGGAGCGGATGCGGGTCGACGTGATGGAAGCGGGCTTCCCGGCCGCCAGCAACGGCGACTTCGAGGCAGTGCACTCGGTCGCCTCGATCATCCGCGAATCGACGGTGTGCGGCCTTTCGCGCGCGAACGAGGCGGATATCCGCCGCTGTGCCGAGGCGATCGCGCCCGCGCCGCGCAGGCGCATCCATACCTTCCTCGCCACCTCGCGCATCCACATGGAGAAGAAGCTCCGGATGGAGCCGTCGCAGGTACTCGAGACGGCGGTCAATGCGGTGAAGTTCGCGCGTGGCTTCACCGACGACGTCGAGTTCTCGCCCGAAGATGCCGGTCGTTCGGACATCGATTTCCTCTGCCGTGTGCTCGAGGCAGTGATCAAGGCTGGCGCGACCACGCTCAACATTCCCGATACCGTCGGCTACACCATGCCCGAACAGTACGGTGCACTGATCCGGACGCTGCGCGAGCGGGTGCCGGGCGCGGACAAGGTCGTCTGGTCCACCCACTGCCACAATGACCTGGGCCTGGCGGCGGCCAATTCGCTCGCCGGCGTCATGAATGGCGCGCGCCAGGTCGAGTGCACGGTCAATGGCCTGGGCGAGCGCGCCGGCAATGCCGCGCTGGAAGAGATCGTGATGGCGGTGCGCACGCGGCAGGATTTCTTCTCCTGCGACACCAACATCGACACGACCCAGATCGTGCCGGCCAGCCGGCTGGTCGCTGGCATCACCGGCTTCGCGGTGCAGCCGAACAAGGCGGTGGTCGGGGCCAACGCCTTCGCGCATGAATCCGGCATCCACCAGGATGGCGTGCTCAAGAACCGCGAGACCTACGAGATCATGCGTGCGCAGGATGTCGGCTGGAACGCCAACCGCATCGTGCTCGGCAAGCTGTCCGGCCGCAATGCGTTCCGGACCCGGCTGCAGGAACTCGGCGTGGTGGTCGAATCCGAGGAAATCCTGAATGCGGCATTCGCCCGCTTCAAGGAACTGGCCGACCGCAAGCACGAGATCTTCGACGAGGACCTGCAGGCGCTGATGTCCGACGAGACGGTGACGCCGCAGGACGAGCACTACAAGCTTGCCTCGATGAGCGCGCACTCGGAAACCGGCGAACAGCCGCGGGCCCGGGTCACGCTGTCGATCGGCGGCAGCGAGAAGGGGGCTGACGCCACCGGTAGCGGACCTGTCGACGCGGCGTTCAAGGCGGTCGAGTCGCTCGTGCAGAGCGGTGCCGATCTGCAGCTCTACTCGGTCAACAGCATCACCAAGGGTACCGAGTCCCAGGGTGAGGTCACGGTCCGGCTGCACCAGGCCGGGCGCATCGTCAACGGCGTCGGTGCCGACACCGACATCGTGGTGGCGTCGGTGAAGGCCTACCTGAATGCCCTCAACCGGCTGCACGCCAACATCCAGCGCACCCGCCCGCAGGGCTGAGCGCCAGGGAAACCGCGGGTCCCTCGGGTAGCTGGTAGCTGGTAGCCGCGATGTCCGGCTACCAGCTACCGGAGGGTGTCCTGGCGCGGCGTGCGGGTCAGCTCCTGCGTTGCACGTTGCGCGCGTAATACGCCGCGGCGACGATGAAGACGACGGCGAGTCCGGCCTGGCACCATCCGGCAGTCGCGCTGGCACCGGCATCCGCGTACCCGCGCATCACGCCTTCGACGAAGTAGGCCAGCACCAGCATCGGTGCCCACTGGTGGGTGTAGCGTCGGCCGCGCAGGATGCCGGGCAGCGGCAGCAGGAGCGGCAGCGCCTTCCACGCGAGCAGTCCGGGGCCGTCCGGTGAGGGGGCGATCACCAGTTCCCAGGCCAGGGCCAGTCCGATCAGCGCCAGCAGGCTGCCGATCGCCGTCCAGTGCAGCAGCCGCACCCGGCCTGCGCCGACTGGCGCCGGCGTGTTCATGGTGCCAGCCGCAGGGCGACTTCGGCCAGCCGCCGCCCGAGCGCGATGCACAGTGCCTTCTCGTCGGCGCTGACCGGCTGGTCGCCCTGTGACCCGGCGACATGGCTCGCCCCGTAGGGCGTACCGCCGGTGCGGGTCGACGACAGTTCAGGCTCGGTGTACGGGATGCCGAGCACCAGCATGCCGTGGTGGAGCAGGGGCAGCATCATGGTCAACAGCGTCGATTCCTGCCCGCCGTGCTGCGTCCCGGTCGAGGTGAACACCGCCGCAGGCTTGCCCACCAGGGCGCCGCGCGCCCACAGGCCTCCGGTGCCATCGAGGAAATGCTTCATCGGTGCCGCCATGTTGCCGAAACGGGTGGGCGAGCCCAGCGCAAGTCCGGCGCATTGCTCGAGGTCGACCAGTTCCACATAGGGCGCGCCGCTGTCCGGCACCGGTGGCGCTGCCGTCTCGGTTACTGGCGCGACCGGAGGCACCGTCCGCAGCCGGGCGACCGCACCCGGCACCTGCCCGATGCCGCGGGCGACCAGTTGCGCCATTTCGCGCACCGCGCCGTTACGGCTGTAGTACAGGACGAGGATTTCGGGCATGGGGACGGATCTTTCAGTGCATCTTCGATGCGCCGATTATAGGAACGCCTGCGCGCCATGCGCAGGAACGGCGACAATAGGCGCCGCTGTCGATGGTCCTGGCGCTGTCGGCTGCCGGCTTGCCGGCACGACTGCACGACTGCACGACTGCACGACGGCGCGTCGATCTATCGCCGTGCCGCCGCGCGTCGTGTGCCGCGACTGCATCCGCCTTCCCACCCTCCGACGATCGGCGCCTACGCGCCGCCCCGACGCTGCAGTGTCCGCCAATCGATTTCCCGAGTCCCTGGGGTGTGCCATTGCCGGCAGCTGGCAGGTCCTGCTGCTCGCGACGGCACGCTTCCGCGAGGCACGCTGCGTCGACTCGGCCTCCAACCTCGCGTTCACCACGCTGGTCGCGATCGTGCCGCTGCTGGCCATCGGCTTCGCGATCGTCAGCGCGTTCCCGGTGTTCGGCGAGATCACCGACCAGTTGCGCGCATTCGCGACCCGTACGCTGCTGCCCGAAGCGGCGGACCGGGTCGTGAGCGTCTACCTGAGCGAGTTCGCGGCGAACGCGGCAAAGGTGTCCGCGATTGGCCTGGTCGTCCTGGTCGTGACGGCCGTGGTGCTGGTGCTGACGATGGAGGGTGCGTTCGACGACATCTGGCGTACCGGCAACGTCGGGCGGCGGGCGCCGCGGCTCGCGGTCTACGGCATGCTGGTGACGGTCGGTCCGCTGCTGATCGGTGCCGGGTTGTCGCTGACCTCGCTGCTGGTCTCCTGGTCGATGGGCTGGTTCGGCTACCTCGACGAGTTCGTGCTCACCGGGCTGCGGCTGGTGCCGTTCGTGCTGACCATCGTCGCGTTCGGGCTGCTCTACCACGCGCTGCCCAACCAGCCAGTGCGGGTCGGCGATGCCGCCATCGGCGGCCTGTTCGCGGGCGTGCTGTTCGAGGTCACCAAGCGCGCGTTCGGGCTCTACGTCACGCACATCGGTGGATACCATGCGATCTACGGCGCGTTCGCCACGGTGCCGATCTTCCTGATGTGGATATACCTGTCCTGGCTGGTGCTGCTGATGGGCGCGGTGCTGGTCGCGGTGATCCCGGTGGCGCGGGCCGGTCGCGCGCAGGCGGGACAGGATACGGCCGCCGGGCAGCCGGTCGATCAGCGCGGGGGCGGCGGCGCCTGATCGCTCCGGGCCTGGATCGCCGGATCGCCAGCGGCGAGCCGGGTCGCGGACCTCGGGTCGAACTTCCAGTGGTTGATCCAGGCCCTTACCACCAGGTTCGGATACTCGGGCTTGCCGAGGCTGCCGTTGTAGCGACCGAGTGCACGGAACAGGTTGCCCTGCTCGATGTCGACGTAGTGGCGCAGGATCACGCAGCCGTAGCGCAGGTTCGTGCGCAGGTGGAACAGGTTGTGGTCCTTCTGCCCGATCACGTCGATCCAGAACGGCATCACCTGCATGAAGCCGCGCGCGCCGGCGCTGGACACCGCGTACTTGCGGAACGCGCTCTCGACCTGGATCAGCCCCAGCACCAGTTGCGCGTCGAGGCCCGCGCGCGTGGCCTCATAGTGCAGGGTCATCAGGAACTCCTTGCGCAGCTGCTCGTCCGGCATGCGCCGCTCGATACGCCTGCCCATGTCGGCCAGCCAGAGCTTCGCCTCGCCGTCGGTGTCGAATGCATGGAACGACACGACCTGGTCGCTGATCGCGCGCGACAGCGAGGCGCGTACCGTCGCCTGCAGCGGCTCGTACAGCTGCGCGCCGGCCTGTGCATCGCCTGCGCGCAGCAGCCCTGCCACTGCGGGAATCGCGGCGAGCGCGGCCGCCCGGGCAGAAACGCCGGGCAGGGCGCGCAGCAGGCGCCGACGCGCTGCGTTCACCGGCCGAGCCTGCCCATGACGAAGGCGAGCGCGCCGTCGAGCGGGATCATCGACGGCTGTGCGTCCCGGCGGCCCTTGTATTCGCACTCCCCCTTCGCCAGCCCGCGATCGCCGAGCACGATCCGGTGCGGGACGCCGATCAGTTCCATGTCGGCGAACATCGCTCCCGGACGCTCGTCACGGTCGTCGAGCAGCACGTCGATACCGGCTGCCTTCATCGCCGCGTAGAGGGATTCCGCGGCGGCGCGCACCGCCTCGCTCTTGTGCAGGCCGATCGGGGTGATCGCCACCTCGAACGGTGCGATCGCGGGCGGGAACACGATGCCGCGCTCGTCGAAACCCTGCTCGATCGCCGCGCCTACGATGCGCGACACGCCGATGCCATAGCAGCCCATCTCCATCGGCCTGGGCTGGCCGGCCTCGTCGATGAACTCGACCTTCATCGCCTGCGAGTAGCGGGTACGCAGCTGGAAGATGTGCCCGACCTCGATGCCGCGGCACAGTTCCAGCGGACCGGCGCCGTCCGGGCTCGGGTCGCCCTCGACCACGTTGCGCAGGTCGTGCACCGAGACTGTATCCGGCAGGTCGCGACCGAAGTTCACCCCGGTCAGGTGGAAGCCGGCCTCGTTCGCGCCGCAGGCGAAATCCGCGAGCACCGCGACGCTGCGGTCGGCGTGCACCGGGATCGCGGCATCGACGCCGACCGGCCCGATGTAGCCGGGTTCGCAGCCGAGGGCTTCGAGGATCTCGCCGTCGCTGGCGAAGCGGAAGTCGGCGAAGCCCGGCAGCTTGCCTGCCTTCACTTCATTGAGCTTGTGGTCGCCACGCAGCAGCAGCAGCTGGAAACGGCCGTCGGCCACCACTGCGATCGACTTGACCATCTGCTCGAGCGGCAGAGACAGGCTTGCGCAGACCGCCTCGCAGGTCTTCAGGCCCGGCGTGGATACCTTCTGCATGGCTGCCCCTGCAGCCGGGCGCGGTACGGCCGGGGCCAGCGCCTCGGCCAGCTCGACGTTGGCCGCGAATGCCGAGGCGGGGCAGTAGGCGATGCCGTCCTCGCCGGAATCGGCCAGCACATGGAACTCGTGCGACCCGGTGCCGCCGATCTGGCCCGTGTCTGCCGCGACCGCGCGGAACTGCAGGCCGAGCCGCTCGAAGATCCGGCTGTAGGCCCGGTACATCGCGTCATAGGTCTGCTGCAGGCTGGCGGCATCGGCGTGGAACGAGTAGGCGTCCTTCATCAGGAACTCGCGCGCGCGCATCACGCCGAAGCGCGGGCGGATCTCGTCCCGGAACTTGGTCTGGATCTGGTACAGGTTGACCGGCAGCTGCCGGTAGCTCTTGATGTCGCGGCGTACGGTGTCCGAGATCACCTCCTCGTGCGTCGGCCCGAAGCAGTAGTCGCGCTGGTGCCGGTCGCGGATGCGCAGCAGCTCCGGCCCGTACTTCTGCCAGCGTCCCGACTCCTGCCAGAGTTCGGCGGGCTGCACCGCCGGCATCAGCAGTTCGACCGCGCCGGCGGCGTCCATCTCCTCGCGCACGATGCGTTCGACCTTGCGCAGCACGCGCAGGCCGAGGGGCATCCAGGTGTAGAGCCCGCGTGCGAGCGACTTGATCAGCCCGGCGCGCAGCATCAGCTTGTGGCTGACGAGTTCGGCCTCGCTCGGGGCCTCCTTGAGCGTGGCAAGATAGAAACCTGAGGTGCGCATGGGGTAGGTTGCAGTCCGTGGTCGAAGGTGGAGGCGGCCCGGTCGGCGATCGGCGGGGGCTGGCGCCGAAGCGCGCGCCGCGGTCGCCGAAGCTGTCGGGCAAACCACCTGAGTTTACGGGTGTTTCGCAGCGCAGTTGGGGTGCCCTGCCGATCCTTTCGTCGAGTATCGTCTGTGTGGAGCGTGTGGTGGACTGGTTGCGCGACTGGCTGGGAACGAACGATGGTGCGGCAGGTTCCGTGCGCTACAGCGATGAGGCGGGGGTGCGCCGGCTGTTCCTCGGCGGCAGCAAGACCATCCAGAGCGCGATGCGCTTGTCCGACCCGGTGCGCCTCGAACTCGCCTATACCCGGGCCATGCTGTGCAGCCTGCTGTTCCGGCCCGACCCCGGGCGCGCGCTGCTGCTTGGCCTGGGTGGCGGTTCGCTGGCCAAGTACATCCATCATCGGCTGCCCGGATGCACACTGGAGGCCGTCGACGCCAATCCCGATGTGATCGCGATCGCGCGCGAGCATTTCGCGCTGCCGCCGGACGATGCGCGGCTGGCGGTGACGCTCGGGGACGCCGCGGAGCACCTCGCGGGCGTGGCTGCATCGTCGGTCGACCTGCTGCTGGTCGATGTGTACGACGAACGCCGCCAGGTTGCATCCTGTGCTTCCCGTGCATTCTTCACGGATGCGGCCGCCGTCCTGACCCGGGAGGGCGCATGCGCGGTCAATTTCTGGAGCAACGCGCCGGAGTATCCGGTCTACCGCGACCGCTTTCTCGATGCGTTCTCCGGGCGCGTGCTGCTGTTGCCGGTGGCCCGGCCGGGCAACATGATCGCCTTCGGATTCGCGACGGCCGACGGCGACTGGCGCTGGCAGCACCTGCGCGACCGGGCGCGCCAGCTCGAACCGGTGCACGGACTGGAGTTCGGCTCGTTCGTGGAGGCCCTCCGGCAGGCCAATCCCTACAGCGAGAACCGGCTGCTGATCTGAATCCGGCCGTTTCCCCGGCTACCCATGGCGTGGAAAGTGTGAAAAAATCCCGTATCGTCCGCAGGTTTGCAATATAGAGTCGGATCCGGGGGCATGCGGTGATCGATCGCGATGGCTATCGCCTGAATGTGGGCATCATCCTGAGCAACACCCGCAACCAGGTGTTCTGGGGCAAGCGCGTGCGCGAAGATGCCTGGCAGTTCCCGCAGGGCGGCATGAAGCGCGGCGAGACGCCGGAACAGGCGATGTACCGCGAACTCGAGGAAGAGGTCGGGCTGCAGGCGTGCCATGTCCGCATCCTCGGCCGTACCCGCGAATGGTTGCGCTACGACGTCCCCGAACAGTGGACCCGGCGCGATTCGCGTGGCCTGTATCGCGGGCAGAAGCAGATCTGGTTCCTGCTGCGGCTGACCGGCCGCGATTGCGACGTGCGCCTGCGCGCCAACGAGCGGCCGGAGTTCGATGCCTGGCGCTGGAGCGACTACTGGATCCCGATGGAAGCGGTGGTCGAGTTCAAGCGCGATGTGTACCACAACGCGCTGGCTGAACTGGTGCGCTACCTGCCGCGTACCGGCGGGCGTCCGGCTGGCGCCTCCCCCGCGCCGGCGCTGCACTCCGACCTGGAAACTCCGCATGCAGTGGCCGTGTCTGCGGCCGGCCAGGACCATCCCCGCGCTGCCTGAGCGCAGCCACGGGGCTGCCGTCCTGTCGCGCGTCCAGGGGTCTCAGCCACCCGAAGCGGGGCCGGGGCCTACAATCCGTGCTCCAGGGTCCAGAGTGGAAGTCACGATGCGTATCGATCTCCCCGCCGCCTGCCGGCCTGCCGGCCTTTCCGTGCGGCTGCGCACGGTGCCCGGCCGCACGCGTGCCGGTGCACTGCATTGCCTGCTGGCTGCGGTCGTGCTCCTGTCCGGGTGCGGTACCGCCGGTACGCAGCCGGCAGCCTCGGCCGCAAAGCCTGCGGCTGAGGATCCGAAGGCCGTGGCCGCTGCACTCGGGCCGCACGTGCTGGTGCCGGGCGAGGGCAACGACGGCAAGGATCTCGCAGTTCCACTGCCACCGTGGCCGCAGGACAAGGACCTCGTGGTGCTGCGCCAGGAGCTGCGCGCGGACCTGCGCTTCGCGGTCGACCAGCAGTCGCTGCAACTCGTTCCAGGCAGCGACGTGCGCTACACGTTCGTCGCGCGCAGCGCGAGCGGGGCGCGCAGCGTGACCTTCGAGGCGATTCGCTGCGGGTCGCGCGAGCGCATGATGCTCGCGACCGGCACCACCGACGGTCGCTGGACGCCGGTGCGCACCCCGCGCTGGGAGCCGGTCGACCGCAACGACTCGACCGGCATGCGCACGATCCTGCACCAGGACATCTTCTGCCCGGGTCGGGTGGCAGCAGCCTCGCTCAATGAACTGCGTTCCGCGCTGAAGGCGGGCCTGCATCCGAGGGCTGTCCTCGACTAGAGCGAAGCCGCGCGGCCGTGGTGCGGCCGTGGTGGTCAGGGCCGTGCCGTGACCACCAGGTTGTCGCGGTGGATCAGTTCGGGTTCGACCACGTAACCGAGTGTCG
Source organism: Betaproteobacteria bacterium (assembly GCA_947458265.1). Classification (GTDB taxonomy): domain Bacteria; phylum Pseudomonadota; class Gammaproteobacteria; order Burkholderiales; family CAIKXV01; genus CAIKXV01. Next base: position 48,441 of record CANGYF010000017.1, on the reverse strand, counting down.
CTTCGATTTCGCCCGAACGTACGCCGAGGATGCGTGCAGCCTCGGCAGACGGATAGTTCGCCAGTCCACGGGCGACCTCGGCGCCGTCGGGCCCGATGCAGCGCACCAGCTCACCACGGTCGAATTCGCCGCTCACCGCGGTGGCGCCGATCGGCAGCAGGCTCTTGCCTTCGACCAGCAGCGCGCGCACCGCGCCGGCATCGAGCGAGATCTGCCCGCGCACCTGCAACTGGTCGGCCAGCCACTGCTTGCGCGCGGCCATCGGCGCGGTGTCGGGCACCAGCAGCGTGCCGATCGCCTCGCCGGCGGCCAGCCGCACCAGCACCTCAGGTTCCTCGCCGCTGGCCACGATGGTGTACGCACCGCTGCGTGCCGCGCGCTTCGCCGCGAGCACCTTGGTCAGCATGCCGCCGCGCGCAATCGCGCTGCCGACGCCTCCGGCGATCGACTCGAGGTGGGGATCTCCGGCGCGGGCGGTGGCCAGCAGCGTCGCGGATGGATCCAGGCGCGGGTCGCCGGTGAAGATGCCGGTCTGGTCGGTCAGGATCACCAGCGCCTCGGCCTCGATCAGGTTGGTGACCAGCGACGCCAGCGTGTCGTTGTCGCCCAGCTTGATCTCTTCGGTGGTGACCGTATCGTTCTCGTTGATGATCGGGATCACGCCCAGCCCGAGCAGGGTGATCAGGGTGCTGCGCGCGTTCAGGTAGCGACGCCGGTCCGCGAGGTCTTCATGCGTCAGCAGGATCTGCGACGTGAGCAGCCCGTGTTCCCGGAAGCAGCTTTCGTACACCTGTGCGAGGCCCATCTGCCCGACGGCGGCGGCGGCCTGCAGTTCGTGCAGGGCGCTCGGGCGTTTCGCCCAGCCAAGTCGTTGCATGCCCTCTGCGATCGCGCCGCTGGACACCAGGACGATCTCGCGTCCGCCCGCGCGCAGGCGCGCGATCTGCGATGCCCAGCGTGCGAGGGCTTCGCGGTCGAGGCCCTGCCCACGGTTGGTCACCAGGCTGCTGCCGACCTTGACCACGACGCGCCTGGCGTTGCTGAACGCGGGTAGTTCTGCACCGTCGGCAGCGGTGGTGGCGGCGGCGTTCGCGGGGTTCATGGTCGGGCGGGTGTGCGGCGGTTGCAGGGCGGGGGGCGCAGGCGGCGCTCAGGCATCCGGAGCGCCGAGTGTGTCGGAGACGGGCGTCGCGGGAAGCGAGGTGGCGGTGGCGGTGGTAGTGGCGGCAGCAGCCGACGCAGCTTCCTGCGCCTGGGCTGCAGCCTCGATGGCCGCCCGCGCCGCGGCCAGGTGGTCGCTGATCGCTCGGATCAGCGGCTGGCAGCCTTCGCCGGAGACGGCGGAGATCGAGAACACCGGTGCCTTCCAGCGCAGCCGGCGCACGATGTCCTTCTGCAGCTTCGCCGCGTCGCCGTCGGGCAGGGCGTCGATCTTGTTCAGGACCAGCCAGCGCGGCTTGTCGCCCAGCGCGGGATCGTACTTGACGAGTTCACGGGCGATCTTGCGTACTGCGTCGACCGGGTCCTGGGCATCGTCGACCACGTCGACCAGGTGCAGCAGCAGGTGGGTACGCTGCAGGTGACGCAGGAACTGGTGGCCCAGGCCTGCGCCCTCTGCCGCTCCCTCGATCAGGCCGGGGATGTCCGCTATCACGAAGCTGTTGTCGATATCGACGCGCACCACGCCGAGGTTCGGATGCAGCGTCGTGAACGGATAGTCGGCGACCTTCGGCCGCGCCGCCGAGACCGCGCGGATCAGCGTCGACTTGCCGGCGTTCGGCATGCCGAGCAGGCCGACGTCGGCCAGCACGCGCAGTTCGAGCCGCAGCTTGCGCACTTCGCCGTGCTCGCCCGGGGTCGACTGGCGCGGCGCCCGGTTCACGCTCGACTTGAAGTGCAGGTTGCCCAGGCCCCCCTTGCCGCCGCGCACGAGCAGTGCGACGTCGCCGTCCCGCGCCAGGTCGGCGATCGGAGCGCCGGTATCCGCGTCGTACACCAGCGTGCCGACCGGCATGCGCAGCGTGATGTCCTTGCCGGCTGCGCCGTAGCAATCGGAGCCCATCCCGCGCTCGCCGTGCCCTGCGCGATGGGTACGCGCGAACCGGAAATCGACCAGCGTGTTGATGTTGCGGTCCGCGACCGCATGGATGTTGCCGCCGCGGCCACCGTCGCCGCCATCGGGGCCGCCGCGCGGGATGTACTTCTCGCGGCGGAAGCTGGCCGCGCCGTCACCGCCGTTGCCGGCCAGGACATCGATGATCGCTTCGTCGACGAATTTCATCTGGAGGATGGTGCCGGGTTGCGGAAAAGAAGAAGCCCTGCCGTCGCCGGCAGGGCTCCGTCACCGCGGTGGCTGGCTCCTGCTCAGGCAGGAACGATGCTGACCGTCGTGCGCAGCTGTTCGCCCTTGAGCTCGAACTTCACCAGGCCTTCGATCAGCGCGAACAGCGTGTGGTCGCGGCCGATGCCGACGTTGTCGCCGGCGCGCATGCGCGTGCCGCGCTGGCGGACGATGATCGAACCCGCCGAGACGGCTTCGCCGCCATAGCGCTTCACGCCGAGGCGCTTGGCCTGAGAATCGCGGCCGTTGCGCGAGCTGCCGCCTGCTTTCTTGTGTGCCATGCTTGACTCCTGTGTTCGGGCCGGCTCAGGCCTGGATGGTGTCGATGCGGACCATTGTGTAGGACTGCCGGTGGCCCTGGCTGCGGCGATAGTGCTTGCGCCGGCGCATCTTGAAGATGTGGACCTTGTCGCCGCGCCCCTCGCCGATCACGGTGGCCTTGACCGTCGCGTTTTCGAGCAGCGGCTTGCCGATCGACAACGTCTCGCCGTCGGACACCATCAGCACCTTGTCGAGTGCGATTTCATCGCCGACGGAAACCGCCAGCTTCTCGATGTTCAGTTGATCACCGACGGCAACGCGGTACTGCTTGCCACCGGTCTGGATGACCGCATACATGGGAATGCTCCTGGGAACGGACTGGCCGGCGCATCCGCGCATGCCGGAAACTACAGAACCCGCGATGATACCCACGCTGCGGGCCGCAGTCAAAGGTTCTGAAGCCTTCGGAGGTTCCCGCGGTCGTCCGGCAGACCGGGGTACGCGCCTGGCGGCGGTGGCACCTGCTATCCTCCCGGGCTTCCCGCCGAAGTCCGACGTTCACGATCGCGCGCCTGCGCCGAGTCCCGATGGAAGTTTTCCGCAACCTTATCAAGGCCGACCTCGACGCGGTAGAGCAGGTCATACGCGACAGGCTCGCCTCGGATGTGCCGCTGATCCGGCAGGTCGCCGAGTACCTGGTCTCGAGCGGAGGCAAGCGGCTGCGCCCGGCGCTGGTCGTGCTGTCGGCCGGCGCATCCGGCTATGCCGGACGCGCCCACCTCGAGATCGCTGCGGTGGTCGAATTCATCCACACCGCCACCCTGCTGCACGACGACGTGGTCGACGAATCGACGCTGCGCCGTGGTCGGCCGACCGCCAATGCGCGGTTCGGCAACGCAGCGAGCGTGCTGGTCGGCGACTTCATCTATTCGCGTGCATTCCAGATGATGGTCGGGGTCGGGGACCTGCGGGTGCTCGAAGTGCTGGCCGACGCGACCAACGTGATCGCCGAGGGAGAGGTGCTGCAGTTGCTCGGCGTGCACAATGCCGACCTGACCGAAGCCGAGTACCTGCGCGTGGTGCGCTCGAAGACGGCAAAGCTGTTCGAAGCTTCCGCGCGCCTCGGTGCCGTGCTTGCGCACCAGGCGCCGGCGCACGAGCAGGCGCTGGCTACCTACGGCATGCACCTGGGTACCGCGTTCCAGCTGATCGACGACGTGCTCGACTATTCCGGCGACCGTGCATCGATCGGCAAGAACCTGGGGGATGATCTGGCCGAGGGCAAGTCGACGCTGCCGCTGATCCATGCGCTTGCCAACGCACCCGATGCTCAGCGCGCGATGCTGCGCGAGGTGATCGAGGAGGGTACGGTCGAACGGTTCGGCGACGTGCTCGCGGCCCTGGAGGGATGCGGGTCGCTCGCCTACGCGCGCAGCCAGGCCGAGCGCGAGGCGCAGTGCGCGCAGGACGCCATTCGTTCGCTCCCGGGTTCGAAGTTCCGCGATTCTCTGATAGACTTCGCGGCCTTCGCTGTGGGGCGCGACGTCTGACCGGGCAACCGAGCGGACCACCGGCCCGCCGGCACGCAAAGGTTGTTCTGCAGTTTGATGCGTTGCTGGTATGCTCCGCGCCGGTCGTTGCGGTGCGCGCTGCGGTGTGAAGTGGTAGCAAGCCGCAGTGATGTTCTGATGTTCGTGTGTTTCTCGTGTTGTTGTTGCGCAAATTCGGGGTGTAGCTCAGCCTGGTAGAGTACTGCGTTCGGGACGCAGGAGTCGGAGGTTCGAATCCTCTCACCCCGACCAGGCGCCGTGATCCCGTGAGGTGTCAGATGGCCCGCGTGGCCTACGCTGAAGAGTCGGACAATCCGGACCTTGCCCGTCGCATCCGTGAGCAGCGCGGAGGCAAGATGCTCAACCTCTACCGGATGCTGATGAACAGCCCCCCGGTGGCTGAGGGTTGGTTGCACCTCCTGACGGCGATCCGCCAGCAGTGCCTGGTTCCGGCGCTGTACACCGAACTGGCGATCATGCGGGTGGCGGTCATCAACGACGCGCCGTACGAATTCGCAGCCCACCTGCCGTTCGCGCGGAAGGAAGGGATGTCGGAGGCACAGCTCGAAGGGCTGCGCACCCTCCCAGCACTGGCGGCCCCTGCGCCGGGCATGTTCGACGAGCGCGCCGCAGCGGTGATCGCCTACGCCGACTCGATGACGCGCCAGATCCACGTGCCCGACGCCGTGTTCGATGCCACCGCGCGCTTCTTCGATGCGCGCCAGATGGTCGAGCTGACCGCGACCGTGGGTGCCTACAACATGGTGTCGCGGTTCCTCGAAGCACTGCACATGGATCCCGAGGCGCCGGGCCAGTGACCCTTCCGCACGGCGGTGCGCGTTGATCAAGTACCTGGTGCTGATCGCGGTCATCGCGGTGGTGTTCTGGATGGTGACTGGCAAGGCGCGTGCCGCCGCCCGACGTGAACGAAGGCCCGAGGACCGGCCGGTGGAGGACATGGTGCGCTGTGCCCACTGCGGCGTGTTCCTGCCCAGGGGTGAAAGCGTTGAAGCCGGCGGGGTGCGGTTCTGCAGCCGGGAACACGAGCGGCTGCACTGACGATGGCGGGCGTGGACGCGGGTCCCGGCACGGCATACCGCGACGATTACTGGCGGTCACTGCTGTATTTCAACGTCTATCGCTGCCTCGTACCGGTGGTGATGATCGCGGTGTGGTTTCTCGACCGTCAGATGCTGTTCGGCCGCAGCCAGCCGCAGCTGTTCCTCTGGGCGATAGGCATCTACGCTGCCTTCTCCGCGGTCGCCTTCGTCGGCATCGTCGCGCGCAAGCCGGGCTTCGAGCGGCAGCTCACCACGCATGCGCTGGCCGATGCGTTGTTCGTCGTGCTCGCCATGCATGCCAGCGGCGGCATTTCGAGCGGCCTGGGCCTGCTGCTGCTGGCCTCGCAGGCCGGGGCCGCGCTGATCAGCCGCGGCCGGATGATGCTGTTTTACGCGTCGTTCGGGTCGCTCGGCATCCTCGCCGAACAGGTCTGGCGGGTCCTGTTCCATCCCGACAGTCCGTCGCAGTTCGTGCAGGCCGGGCTGCTCAGCATCGGTTACTTCGCCACCGCCCTCGTCGTGCGTTCGCTCGCTGGCTATGCGGTGGCCAGCGAACGCCTGGCCGCCCAGCGCGGCGTCGACCTGGCGAACCTGGCCGAGGTCAACAAGCTGATCATCCAGGACATGCAGGACGGGGTGGTGGTGGTCGACGAGCGCGGCAGGATCCGGCAGATCAACGCGCGCGCGGTCGAACTACTCGGCGGCCGCAGCCTGCCCGAGCGGCAGGCTGCGCTGATCGAGTACGCACCGCTGCTGGCCGAGGCCCATGCACGCTGGCAGCGCGACGGCCAGCCGCTGTCTAGGCCATTGCGCCTGCCGCAGCCGGGCAAGGCCGGGCCGCGCGAGGTCGGCCTGCGCACGGTCCCGGTCGGCGACGACGTGGCCGGCCGTTCGGTGCTGTTCCTGGAGGACCTGTCGCGCATCCAGGCCGAGGCACAGCAGCTCAAGCTCGCCGCGCTGGGCAGGCTGACCGCGAACATCGCGCACGAGATCCGCAATCCGCTCTCGGCGATCAACCATGCGACCGAGTTGCTGCAGGAGACCGAGTCGGCGAACGCCACCGATGCCCGGCTGCTGCAGATCATCCACGACAACACGCAGCGGATCGACGGCATGGTGCAGGAAGTGCTGAAGCTCAACCGGCGCGACCGCGTGCATCGCGAAGTCGTCGAACTGACTGGCTACCTCGAGATCTTCGCCACCGAGTTCTGCAAGAACGAGCGCATCGAGCGCGCGGTGCTGGTGGTCGAGACCGACAGCCCGCTGCAGGTGCAGTTCGACCGCAGTCACCTGAACCAGGTCATGTGGAACCTCTGCCGGAACGCGCTTCGCCATGGCAGCCAGTTGCCGGGCAGCATCCGCATCCTGGCACGGCACGGTGAGCCTTCGAACGCGTCCGGCAGCGTGCTGATCGACGTGGTGGACGACGGGCCGGGCATCCCGCTGGCGGTGCAGGCGCAGCTGTTCGAACCGTTCTTCACGACCGTCAGTAGCGGTACCGGGCTCGGTCTATACTTGGCGCGCGAACTGGCCGACGCCAACGGTGGCAGTCTCGAGTTCGCGGCCGGGCCACCACCGACCCGGTTCACCCTGCACTGCAAGGCCGCAGACGAGGCAACGCGAGCATGACCACGCATTCCGTCCCGCCCATGCCCGTTCGACCGGTACATCCGGCCCCGCTGCACCTGCTGCACCGGGCTGCTCCGGACGCAGTGCGGGAGCGGGGGGGCGGGCGTCGATGAACGGGCGAGCGCTGATCGTCGACGACGAGGCGGACATCCGTGAACTGCTCAGCCTTACGCTGAACCGGATGGGGCTGGCCACCGATGCGGCCGAAAGCGAATTCGAAGCACGCCGCCTGCTGCAGAAGCAGCAGTACGACGTCTGCCTGACCGACATGCGCCTGCCCGACGGGGACGGCCTCGCGCTGCTCGAACACACGGCGCGCTTCTGGCCGAGGATGCCGGTGGCGGTCATCACCGCCTATGGCAGTGCCGAGAATGCGGTGGCGGCCCTGAAGGCCGGGGCGTTCGACTATCTGTCGAAACCGGTGCAGGTGAGCCAGTTGCGGGCACTGGTCAATGCCGCGCTCAAGCTGTCGGACGGCAATGCCGCGCGTGCCGGTGGCGACGCACCGGCGGGTGGCGGGCCGGCAGTGCACAGCCTGCTCGGCGAAAGCGTGCCGATGCGCCAGACCCGGGCCCTGATCGACCGCCTCGCGCGCAGTCAGGCGCCGATCCATGTCTCTGGCGAGTCCGGATGCGGCAAGGAGCTTGCCGCGAAGCTGATCCACCAGAAGAGCGTCCGTCATGAACGGCCGTTCGTACCGGTCAACTGCGGCGCGATCCCGGAGAACCTGGTCGAGAGCGAGTTCTTCGGCTACCGCAAGGGTGCGTTCACCGGCGCCGACGGCGAGCGCGGGGGATTCTTCCAGGCTGCCGACGGTGGCACGCTGTTCCTGGACGAGGTCGCCGAGCTGCCCCTGCTGATGCAGGTCAAGCTGCTGCGGGCGATCCAGGAGAAGCGGGTGCGCAAGGTCGGTGCGACGCAGGAAGAGGCGGTCGACGTGCGGGTGATCTCGGCCACGCACAAGGACCTCGCCGATGAAGTGAAGGCAGGGCGGTTCCGGCAGGATCTGTACTACCGCCTGAACGTGATCGAACTCAAGATGCCCTCGCTGCGCGACATGCCCGAGGACATCGGCCTGCTGGCACAGGAGTTCCTCAAGCGGCGCGGCGCGCAGGACGGCACCCGGGTCCCGGCCCTGTCGGCCGCCGCGGTGCGTGCGCTCGAGGACTATCCGTTCCCGGGCAACGTGCGCGAACTCGAGAACGTGCTCGAGCGCGCGCTGGCCCTGTGTGCGGGCAACGAGATCGGGCGCGATGACCTGCAGCTCAAGCCTGCCGCGGTGGAGGCACCCGACATCCGCGGACTCCCGCTCGAGGACTACCTGGCGACGATCGAGAAGCAGGCGATCGTCGAGGCGCTCGAGAAGACGCGCTACAACCGGACTGCTGCGGCGAAGATACTGGGCATCTCGTTCCGCCAGCTGCGCTACCGGATGGAGCGGCTTGGCATCGAGTGAGCGTGGCGGCCGGGCGTGCATGCCCGCCGCGATCGATCGTTCCGGACGCGTGCGTGCCGCGCGCCAGGCGCCTTCGCCCAATTGCGACGCCCGCCCGCGCGGCGTGCCGGTCGACCTGCTGGTCGTGCACAACATCAGCCTGCCACCGCGCGTCTATGGCGGGGGCGCGATCGAGGACCTGTTCCTGAACCGGCTGGATGCGGACGCGCATCCGTTCTTTGCGTCGATTCGAGCGCTTCGCGTGTCGGCTCATTTCCTGGTCCGCCGCGACGGAGAACTGGTCCAGTTCGTGCCGTGCTCGAAGCGCGCCTGGCATGCCGGCATATCCAGCTTCCAGGGGCGCGAGCGCTGCAACGACTTCTCGATCGGGGTCGAACTCGAAGGCAGCGACGACGACCCCTTCGAGGCCGTGCAGTACGAGGTGCTCGCCGGGCTGGTGCGCACGCTTCGTACCCGCTACCCGATCGTCCACCTCGCCGGGCACAGCGACATCGCGCCCGGCCGCAAGACCGATCCCGGGCCCTGCTTCGACTGGCAGCGTCTGCTCGCCGCGCTCGCTGGCTGACCGGGTATGCGCGCCTACTACAGTGACAGCTTCGTGCTGCCATTGCCCCCGGGACACCGTTTCCCAATGGAGAAGTACGCACGCCTGCGCTCGCGGGTGCTCTCCGAATTGCCGCCGGGCGCCGTGCAGCTCGAGCTGGCACCGGCAGCGAGCGATGTCGACATCCTGCGCGTGCACGCCCCGGCCTGGTTGCAGGCGGTTTCTGCAGGCACGCTGAGCGCGCAGCAGCAGCGGGAGATCGGGTTTCCCTGGTCGCTGCAGATGGCCGAGCGTTCGCGCCGGTCGGCCGGAGCCACCATCGGCGCCTGCCTGGCGGCGATCGAGGACGGCACCGGCGTCAACCTTGCCGGTGGAACCCACCATGCCTTCCACGACCGTGGGGCGGGCTACTGCGTGTTCAACGATGCGGCCATCGCGGCCGCCGCGATGCAGGCCGCCCGGCCCGGCCTGCGGGTGCTGGTGGTCGACTGCGACGTACACCAGGGCGACGGCACGGCCGCAATCCTGTCGGGCGATGACTCGGTGTTCACCTTCTCGATCCACGGGCGCAACAATTATCCGTTCGTCAAGCAGACGAGCGATCTCGACATCGAACTCGACGACGGCACCGGCGACAGCGAGTATCTGGACCGGCTCGACCGCGGCCTCGACCATGCATTCGCCGCTGCGCGCGCAGGCCTGGTGGTCTACCTGGCCGGTGCCGACCCGTACGAGGGCGACCGGCTCGGCCGACTCTCGCTGTCGCGCGCAGGACTTGCCGCGCGCGACAGCCTGGTCTTCGGCCGGTGCGCACGCGCCGGCCTGCCGGTGGCCGCTTGCATGGCCGGCGGCTATGCGCGGGACATCGAAGACACGGTGGACATCCACCTGCAGACGGTGCGGATCGCAGCTGGCTGCTAGGAACCCGGCATTCGCTGCGCCGCCGCAACGTTGCATGCATGCAGGTGCAGGCGAGGGGGCGGAAAAAATCATGGCAATCTGCTTGACGAAGCCATCCAAACCCCTAGAATTAGATACAGATCAACCAGCGACCACCAGATGTTGTGGTGGTCATCTAAGTTATAGCGTGGCGGGGTGGTCTGGCGCACAAGATGTAGTGTGCGCGCCGGTCCCATGCGACACCAGTGGTCCGCGCCCGGTGCCTGCAGGTGGAGCACCGCCTGCGGGCTGGCCCGACCGCCACTTTTCCGATTTACCGAACTGGAGAGAAGCAATGCAGACAGCGAGCGAACTTTCGCCTCAGGCAACGCCGTCGATGCCGGTATCCGTGACCGAGGCGGCGCTCGCGCCGGCAGATGCACGTTATTCGCAGTACAAGGTCATCCGGCGCAATGGCGCCGTGGTCGGCTTCGAGCCAGGCAAGATCGCCATCGCAGTGACCAAGGCCTTCCTGGCCGTCGACGGCTCGCAGGCTGCCGGGTCTGCCCGCGTGCGTGAGCAGGTCGGCCAACTGACAACCATGGTGATCAATGCGCTGCTTCGGCGGCAGCCGCATGGCGGCACCCTCCACATCGAGGACATCCAGGACCAGGTCGAGCTGTCGCTCATGCGTTCGGGCCTGCACGAGGTAGCCCGTTCCTACGTGCTCTATCGCGAGGAGCGCGCGCGCACCAGGGCCGAACTGCGCAAGGCGCAGCCGGCTGCCGGGGTGCCGGCTGCCGCGGCGCCGCTGCGGGTCAAGGTCGACGGGGAACTCGTCCCGCTGGATTTCGCCTGGCTCAATGGACTGGTGCAGGAGGCCTGCCAGGGACTCGCCGAGACGAACGTCGACACCATCGTCGAGCAGACGCTGCGCGACCTGTACGACGGCGTGCCGATCGGCGAGGTGCGCAAGTCGGCCGTGCTGTCCGCACGCGCGCTGATCGAGCAGGAGCCGGAGTACAGCTATGTCACCGCCAGGCTGCTGCTGAACGACCTGCGCATCGAGACGCTCGGCGAAGAGAAGACGCATGCCCAGATGCGCGAAGGCTATGCGGTCGCCTTCCCGCGCCTGATCCGCGAAGGGGTCGCCGCCCAGCTGCTCGACGAGCGGCTCGGCCAGTACGACCTGGAACGGCTCGGCCGCGCGCTGATTGCCGACAACGACCTGAAGTTCGACTACCTCGGCCTGCAGATCCTGTACGACCGGTACTTCCTCCACATCGACGAGCGCCGGGTCGAGATGCCGCAGACGTTCTTCATGCGCGTCGCGATGGGCCTGGCACTGGGCGAGATCGACCGCGAGGCGCGGGCAATCGAGTTCTACAACGTGCTGTCGTCGTTCGACTACATGAGCTCCACCCCGACCCTGTTCAACTCGGGTACCCGGCACAGCCAGATGTCGTCCTGCTACCTGACCACGGTCGCCGATAACCTCGACGGGATCTACGAAGCGATCAAGGAAAACGCGATGCTCCAGAAGTTCGCCGGCGGTCTCGGCAACGACTGGACGCCGGTGCGCGCGCTCGGCTCGCACATCAAGGGGACGAACGGCAAGAGCCAGGGCGTGGTGCCGTTCCTGAAGGTGGTCAACGACACGGCCGTCGCCGTGAATCAGGGCGGCAAGCGCAAGGGCGCGGTCTGCTCCTACCTCGAGACCTGGCACCTCGACATCGAGGAGTTCCTGGAACTGCGCAAGAACACCGGGGATGACCGCCGGCGCACGCACGACATGAACACGGCCAACTGGATCCCTGACCTGTTCATGAAGCGGGTGATGAACGCCGGGGAGTGGACGCTGTTCTCGCCCGCCGACGTTCCCGACCTGCACGACAAGTTCGGTGCCGCGTTCGAGAAGGCCTACGTTCGCTACGAGGACAAGGCGGCGGCCGGCGAGATCCGCCTGTTCAAGAAGATCCCGGCGCTGCAGCTGTGGCGCAAGATGCTGTCGATGCTGTTCGAGACGGGCCATCCCTGGATCACCTTCAAGGACCCGTGCAACATCCGTTCGCCGCAGCAGCACGTGGGCGTGGTGCACAGCTCGAACCTCTGCACCGAGATCACCCTGAACACCAGCGACGCCGAAACCGCCGTGTGCAACCTGGGCTCGGTCAACCTGAAGGCGCACCTGAAGCTCGACGGCGGGAAGGAAGTGATCGACCACGAGAAGCTGCAGCGTACGATCAACGTCGCGATGCGCATGCTGGACAACGTGATCGACCTGAACTACTACGCGGTCAACAAGGCGCGCAACTCGAACATGAAGCACCGGCCGATCGGCATCGGCCTGATGGGCTTCCAGGATTGCCTGCACGAGCTGCGCATCCCGACCGCGTCCCAGGAGGCGGTGGAGTTCGCCGACCGTTCGATGGAAGCGATCTCCTATTACGCCATCTGGGCGTCGACGGAGCTGGCTGCCGAGCGTGGGCGCTACGCAACGTTCAAGGGCTCGCTGTGGGACCGTGGCATCCTGCCGATCGACACGATCCGGCTGCTGCGCGAGGAACGGGGCGGTTTCGTCGAGTGCGACGAGTCCACCACCCTCGACTGGGATGCCCTGCGCGCACGCATCGCGCGCCACGGCATGCGCAACTCGAACACGATGGCGATCGCGCCGACGGCGACCATCGCCAACATCACTGGCGTGTCGCAGTGCATCGAGCCGACGTTCCAGAACCTCTACGTCAAGTCGAACCTGTCGGGCGAGTTCACGGTCGTCAACGAGTACCTCGTGCGCGACCTCAAGAAGCTCGGCATGTGGGACGAGGTGATGATCTCCGACCTCAAGTACTTCGACGGCAGTCTGGCGAAGATCGACCGGATCCCGGCCGAGATCCGCAACCTGTACGCGACCGCGTTCGAGGTCGATCCGTCCTGGCTGGTCGAGGCTGCAGCCCGGCGCCAGAAGTGGATCGACCAGTCGCAGTCGCTGAACATCTACATGGCGGGTGCGTCCGGCAAGCGGCTCGACGACACGTACAAGCTGGCATGGCTGCGTGGGCTGAAGACGACCTACTACCTGCGCACGGTCGGCGCGACCTCGGCCGAGAAGTCGACCATCAAGGCCGGACAGCTCAACGCGGTCGCGGTCAATGGCGGGGCATCCGGAGGTGCGATGGCCGCCCCGGAAGAGGCGCTGCCGGCGACCGACGCGAAGTTCTGCTCGATCGACAACCCTGATTGCGAAGCTTGCCAGTAACCCTGGCGATTCACTGATTCACGAGGAACGGACTCATGCTTTCATTCGAAGAAGATTTTGGTGCCGTGGCTGCACAGCAGCCGGCGAGGGCGGTCGCAGCCGCGCTCGACCCGGCCCAGGCCACGGCCGCCGTGTCGGCCCGTGCCGTTGCCGGCGAGCCGGCGACCGCGCGCCGGGTATCGGCCGACGACAAGCGCATCATCAACGGCCAGACCGATGTGAACCAGCTCGTGCCTTTCAAGTACGAGTGGGCCTGGAAGAAGTACCTGGATGCCTGTGCGAACCACTGGATGCCGCAGGAGATCCAGATGAGCCGCGATATCGCCCTCTGGAAGGATCCCAACGGGCTGACCGACGACGAGCGTCGGCTGGTCAAGCGCAACCTCGGCTTCTTCGTCACCGCGGATTCGCTCGCCGCCAACAACATCGTGCTCGGCACCTACCGCCACATCACGGCGCCGGAGTGCCGCCAGTACCTGTTGCGGCAGGCGTTCGAGGAGGCCATCCACACCCACGCCTACCAGTACATCGTCGAGTCGCTCGGCCTCGACGAGAGCGAAGTTTTCAACGCCTACCACGAAGTGGCGTCGATCCGCGCCAAGGACGAGTTCCTGATCCCGTTCATCGACACGCTGACCAACCCCGAGTTCCGCACCGGGACGCCGGAGGCTGACCAGAAGCTGCTGAAGAGCCTGATCGTATTTGCCTGCATCATGGAAGGGCTCTTCTTCTACGTCGGGTTCGTGCAGATCCTGGCACTTGGCCGGCAGAACAAGATGACCGGTGCCGCAGAGCAGTACCAGTACATCCTGCGCGACGAGTCGATGCACTGCAACTTCGGTATCGACCTGATCAACACGGTGAAGGCCGAGAACCCCCACCTGTGGACGCCGGCGTTCCGCGAAGAGATACGGCAACTGATGAACACCGCAGTCGAGCTCGAGTATCGCTACGCGGAAGACACGATGCCGCGCGGCGTGCTTGGCTTGAACGCACCCATGTTCAAGGAGTATCTGCGGTATATTTCAAATCGTCGATGCCAGCAGATCGGTATCGAGCCGCTCTTTGCCGGTGCGAATAATCCGTTCCCCTGGATGAGCGAGATGATCGACCTGAAGAAGGAACGGAACTTCTTCGAAGCGCGTGTCATCGAGTACCAGACCGGTGGTGCACTGTCCTGGGAATGAAACGCACGCGTTGAACCCCCCAGTCCTGCAGCGGGAGTCACTGATGGCCAAGAAAGTCGCTAAGAAAGTCGCACGAAAGTCCACGGCGAAGAAGTCGGCGCGGCCGGGTGCGAAGAAGGTTGCCAAGGTCGTACGCAAGCCGGCCAAGAAAGCGGCGAAGAAGGTCGCCAAGGTCGTGCGCAAGCCGGCCAAGAAGGCCGTGCCGAAGAAGGCCGTGACCAAGGTCGCGAAGAAGGCCGTCAAGAAAGTCGCGAAGAAAGTTGCGAAGAAAGTCGCGAAGAAGGCCGTGACGAAAGTGTCCAGCAAGGCTGTCGAGAAGGCGACTCGCAAGGGGGCAACGAAGGCGGTGAAGAAAGGTGGCAGGGCTTCCAGCAAACCTGCGAGTGCACCTGCTCCGGTCGTCGCCAGGGCGGTAGCCAAGGCGGGCGCGAAAGCCGTCGCCCGCCCGGCGGTGGTGCCGAAGCGAGTCATCGCGAAAGGCCCGAAACCGGCGGCACCGGTGAAGGCAGTGCCGGCGAAGAGCAAGGCGGTCGCGCAAAAAAAGACAGCCCCAAAGCCGGCGGTTGCCAGCACTCCGGAAAAGCCTGCAGTTGGGAAGTCTATAGCGAAGCCCGCGACGGCAACTATGGTCAACCCGGTTACAGCGCCTGCTTCATCACTCGCAGCGCCCCGGCCGGTTACCGTGCCGGGAGCCTGGCCCTTCCCGATTTTCGGGCGGTGACCCGCTGCGTTTCTGAAACCCTGCAGACCGTTCTTCCGGGCGCCTTGCCGAGATGTTTACATCGGAGGGCGCCCGTTCAACAAATCCGGGCCTGACAGTCTGGAGTTGCTTCCGCCAGCCTTGTGGGCTGCCAGAAAAGAATAGCAGACCGACCGAATTGCGCCTATCGTCACCGGTCGATTTCTTCGGAAAGTGCCGTAAGGCCCTGATCTGACAAGATAATAAGTTTCAGATCCGCCAGTCGGACGTGAAGCGCATTGACCCTATGGTGCGGTCGGGAATGCGCTCGATTTTTCGTGAGAAGTGCTTGTTTCTGTGGCCCAACGCGCCGCGTCCGGCGCGGCGCAGGTTCCCGGCAGCTCGGCAGGCCAGGAAAAGCGCGCCTGGCGGTCCGTATCGGCAGGCTGGCGGGCGGGTAGTGAATCGCCGGGATGATTCCTGCGAGCACCAACCCTGGGGGCGCAGCGCCTTGCGCCTGCGCCCCCAGGCGGGGGAAAGCTGTTACCCCTTGAGACAATCGCTCATGAACTTCTTGCGGTCGTCGCCCTTCAGTGCCTTGGTGCCGGCTTCCTGATTGCAGTTGGCCATCCGTTCCTGCTGGGGCGTGCGTGTCGGTGCCATGGGGACCTCGCCCTTCAGGCAGGCGCTCATGAACTTCTTGCGGTCGTCCCCCTTGACCTCCTTCTGCGCGGCCATCTTGTTGCACGAAGCCATCAGTTCCTGTTGCTTCGTGCGGCCGTCTTCCGCCGCATGGGCCACGAGCGGCATCGCGATCGACGCGATCGACATCACTGCGGCGGCCGATACGGCCCTGACGATGGTGAGCATGCTGGACCTCCTCTGGACGAACGTGCCCACCGGGATGGCGGCACCCTTCGACGCGCCGACTATGCCATAGCCACCCGTGGCGAAGCGACCACAGGGCGTCACTCGCGCGGCCGCGTCAGCGGCACGAGGCGAGGATGCGTCCGGCGAGTTCAAGCCCGCTCAGCCAGGCGCCTTCGACCCTCGAGCCGGCCAGCCAGTCGCCGCAGGCACCGGCTTGGCTCCCGGCATCGAACAGGCAGGCGAGGTCGGTGCGGGCGCCTGGTCCCGAATAGCGCCAGCGATGGGCGCGTGCGCTCGCAGGCGCCACATCGCAACCGGTGACCTGGCGGAATTCTTCGAGCATTCGTGCGCAGACATCCTCGGCCGGCGCTTCGAGTTCGGCTTCGCTCCAGTCGCGCGCAGCGTGCAGGACCCAGCACTCGGGTTGCCGATCGCGCCCGGGCTTCGCATTGTTGCGGGCGATCCAGGTGAGCGCCGAACCGTTGACGAAGGCGGCGTCGAAACCAGTGTCGAGCGGCGCATCGAACGAGGCGAGTACCGCCCAGCAGGGAACCATCGGCATTGCCCGTGCCTGCGCCTGCAGGTCGGCTGCATCGCCCAGCAGTGCTGCAGCCTGTGGCGAGGGCATCGCGGTGACCAGCCAGTCGAAGCTGCCGTCCACCACGGCTTCGCCGGCTTTGCCGTCGGTGCCGGCCAGGGTCCAGCGCATGAGGCCACCGGTACCCGGGCCGCGGCGAGCGGCGGTGACCGTGAAGTCGGTACGCACGGCAAGGCCTTCGGCCAGCGCGCGCCCGATGCGGTTCATCGCAGGCAGGCCGACATGGCGCACCGTGCCGTCTCCGACGGTCGAGCGGACAGGGCCTGCGCCGGCCATGTCGATCGCGACCAGCGACGGCGCCCACGGCGCGGCGAGTCCCTGCTCGACCCACTGCGCCACCGTCTCGCGGAAGCGCGCATCGCGCGCGGTGAAGTACTGCGCGCCATGGTCGAACGAACCCTGGTCGGTGCGCCGTGTCGCGAGCCGTCCGCCGACGCCGCGCGACTTGTCGAACAGCTGCACGTGCACGCCGGCGTCCTGCAGCGTACGGGCGCAGGCCAGGCCGGACAGGCCAGCGCCGACGATGGCGACGCTGGGTGGGTCAATTATTCGGTTCATGTGGGTCCATCCTTCGTGCGGGTGCCGTTCGGCGATATCAGGTACAGGCCTCTTCACCCGGGGCCGGGCGGGGTTCTCGGACGAAACCGCAGGGCAGCTGCGGCGCAAGCAAATCGACCGGCACCGACGTGCCGCCGGTCGACAGCCTGCAGCCGGGCGCCCGCCCTTCCAGGAGGCGCTCCCAGGCGCTGGCATCGAGCGCCCGGCCCCGGGCATCGGTGATGCAGTCGACCAGCGCCGGCAGGTCGCGGTCGAGCACGCTGCCCCAGGCCGCCTGCGTCGAGCCGGCCTGGTCGAACTCGACCACCACGCCGTCGACAGCGTGGACCCATGCCCGCCGGACATGCTCGACGCGGGCACCAGCGTGCGTCACGAATGAAGCCTCGCCATCCGGGGTGCCATCGAGCCACAGCACATGGGGATAGTGGTCGATATCCACGTAGACCCGCTGCGGCCCGTTCTGGAAGAAGTGGCGGCCGAGCGCATCGCAGTGGTAGTTGCGGCCGATGAAATCGACGGTGTGCCGGTGCCCGATCGGCTCGCCCTTCACCAGCCAGCGGCCGCGCCGGTCGAGTCGAAGCCAGCCGTACACGGCCGGTACGTCGGGCCATCGGGCCATCGCCTGCGCGACAATGTCATCCATCGGGTCGGTCGGTTCCTTGTTGGGGGTAGAGTACCCAATCCGCCGTCCGACCGTATTCGCAAACCAACCGTCGCAGGAGGCCCCCATGGCCGATTCCACCGACCAGACCAGCGAGTTCTTCGACTGGGTGCGCAAGATGTGGACCCCCGAGGCCTACGGGCTTCCCGGCATGGCGGCGATGTCCGCGACGACGCCGATGCCCGGTTTCCCCGGCATGCCGGCGCTGTTCACGCCGACCGTCGATCCGAAGGAGATCGAGCGGCGCATCAACGAACTGCAGGCCGTCGAGAACTGGCTGAAGATGAACGTCGGCTTCATCCAGATGACGGTGAAGACGCTCGAGCTTCAGAAGTCCGCGCTCGAGTCGATAAACGATACGGTGGGTGCGGCGTCCAGGCCGCGCTAGCTGGCGGACGCGCTCGACCGGGCGACCGCTTCCGAGTCGAATCCGCCGGAGCAGGCCTCCATGCAGTTTCCGACCATACCGTCCCGGAAAGTCACGACCGTACCCCGGTCTGACGTCGCAGGCGTTTCCGCGGCCACCGCAGTCGGGGCGGGCAATCCGTCGACGTTGAGTGGCGCAGGGCAGCCACAGGCTCCGGTTCAACCACCGCAGGTGCAGCTACCGCAGGTGCAGTTGCCGGCGGCCGAGCGGCGGCAGGAGCCTCGCCGTGATGGGCCGGATCGCCGGCGCCAGCAGGTTCAGGTCCTGCTCGATACCCGCACCGGGCGCGACCGCCGCGGCGAGCGGCGTCGGACGAACGATCCATCGCCGGGCAGGTTGGACGACTCGGCGTAGGGGGCGCCCGCGGGGGCAGGCGGCCCTCCCCAACGGTCAATGCAACTGCTTGGGCCGCGTGTGTGGCTGGGTAGCGCTCGCCAGGCCGCTTTCTCCGGCCGCCTGCTTGCGCGTCCAGTCTTCGGCGAAAAGCTTGTTGATCAGCGCCGCCACTTGCGATACATCCTCGGCGCCGAACTGGCGCCCGAGCAGGTTCGACACTTCCTCGACCATCAGCCGGCGCTGCATGTCGTGGATCGCCTGCGGCGTCGGCCCGACGAACATGAGCTGGACTTCATCGCCCTTGTCGTGGAAGTAGGTGATTTCGACCGTCGACGCTTCCTCGGCCAGCGGGCCCAGCCCGGCCAGCGCATCGCCGAGCACGCCCTGGAAGTTGCGTCCGACATCCCCGGTCCAGCAGATCTCGAGCAGGAACCGCTTGCGGTCGAACACGATGCCGGGCTCGTCCTGTTCCAGGCTGCGCGCTTCCTTGATCGACGCGCAATCGAGGTAGTCGAGCCAGGGCCGCAGTGCGCCCTCGACCTGGCCGATGGAAACACCCTCGACCAGCACCACCGTGCCGTGCACATGTACTTCGGTACGCATGTCCGATTACTCCTGACGGAAACTCGACTGATGACTGCCTGTGGCCGGGATCCGGCCGCGCTGCTCAGTCGTTCACTGCGACGATCGGATTGCGGATGATGCCGATGCCCTGCACTTCGGTCTCGAGCACGTCACCCGGCTTCAGGAACTCGGGCGGGGTACGCGCATAACCCACGCCCTGGGGGGTGCCGGTGGCGATCAGGTCGCCGGGTTCGAGCGTCAGCCCGCGCGAGAGTTCGGCGATCAGCTGGGGCAGCTTGAAGAACAGGTGCCGGGTGTTGGACTCCTGTTTCACCACGCCGTTGACCCGGGTGAAGATGTCGAGTGCCTCGGGCTGGATCGAATCGGCGGTGACGATGCACGGGCCGATCGGGCAGCTGCCGTCCAGGCTCTTGCCCTTGAACCACTGCCCGCCATGGTAGCGCTGCATGTCGCGCGCGGTGACGTCATTGAGCACGGTGTAGCCGAACACGTAGGACATCGCATCGGCTTCCGGGATGTTGCGCCCGCGGCGGCCGATAATCATGCCCATCTCGCATTCCCAGTCGATCTTTTCGCTCACCTCGGCGTTGTACGGGATCGGGTCGAACGGCCCGTTCAGCGAATTGGAGGCCTTGGTGAACAGTGCCGGATGATCAGGCAGTTCGACAGCGGTCTTGCGGTGCGCGGCGCCCTCGTTGAAATGGTCCAGGTAGTTCCAGCCGACGCAGTAGACGTTGCGCAGCAGGCGGGGCAGCGGGGCGCACAGCGACACCGAAGACAGCGCGACGCGCACCGCTCCGGCGTGGGCGGCCAGCGTCGACACCGCGGCCAGTCCGGCGGCGCCCGAGTCGATCAGGGACTGCATGCTGGTCGGATCGAACGGCAGCGCGACCGCGCCGGCCTTCGCCGTGGCGGCCAGGTCGACCAGGTGGGTGCCGTCGGCATCGAGCACGCCGACCGTCGATGCCGCGTCTGCGGCTGCCTTGTACGTGTAGAGCTTCATGCTTGCCTTGACTCCGTCTTTCTGGTGATGAGTGATTGCGCTGCCGTGCGGTGCGCTGGATGTCGTCGCCCGGTACCCGGCGGCTGGCCAGCTTGCGGGCATGGCACACGGCCGTTGCCGCGCGGTACCTCGGCCACCTCGGCCTCGGGCTCAGCCGGCGAGCCGCAGGCGGAAGCGCTCGGTCGCCCGGACCAGTTCCGCCCGGATGCCACCCTCCCATGCCGAGTGTCCGGCATCCGGGACGACGATGTACTCGGCTTCCGGCCATGCGTGGTGCAGGTCGTCCGCGCTGACGATCGGACACACCGCATCATACCGCCCCTGCACGATCACGCCTGGCAGGTGGCGGATGCGCCCGATGTTGTCGAGCAGCGCGTTGTCCGGGAGGAAGATGCGGTTGATGAAATAGTGCGCCTCGATCCGGGCCAGTCCGAGCGCGACGCTGTCGCCGGAGAAGTACGAAACGGTCTCCGGGCTGGGCAGCAGGGTAGAGCAGCTGCCTTCGTACACGCTCCAGGCGCGCGCTGCAGGCATGTGCACCGCGGGCGACGGATCGACCAGCCGGCGGTGATAGGCGGTGAGAATGTCCTCGCGTTCGGCGGTGTCCAGTTGCGCGGTGAAGGCGCGCCATGCTTCCGGGAAGATCGCCTTCAGCCCGTACAGGAACCAATCGATCTCTGAATCGCGGCAGAGGAAGATGCCGCGCAGCACCAGCCCGTGGCAGCGTTCCGGGTGCGCCTCGGCGTAGGCGAGCGCGAGCGTGCTGCCCCAGGATCCGCCGAACACCAGCCAGCGGTCGATGTTCAGGTGGGTACGCAGTTGCTCGAGGTCGGAGATCAGCAGGGGCGTCGTGTTGTCGACCAGTTCGCCGTGCGGCTGCGATCGGCCGGCACCGCGCTGGTCGAGCACGATGATCCGGTAGAACCCGGGATGGAAGAAGCGCCGGTGTTCAGGCGAACTGCCGGCGCCCGGGCCACCATGCAGGAACACGACCGGCACGCCCGATGGGTTGCCCGACTGTTCCCAGTACATGCGGTGGCGTCCGTCGAGCGCGAGCATGCCGCTCGAATAGGGCTCGATCGGCTGGAACAGGTCTGAGCGCACCGGGTCGCGATGGTCTGGCATGGCATGTACGCCGGTGTCGCCGGCTGTCTTGGAGGGGAACGCGGGTAACGCCGGTCGCTCGGCACCGGGGCGCCGCGCGGGCATTGCATGTACCGAAGAACTTAGCACGAACGCGTGGCGGGCGTCGCCGCAGAGGCCGGCGCAAAGCGGCCCTGGATAGGCCTGGCGCGCATGCATTACAGGGTTCTGCAGGTTCGATGCATGCTAGTATCGCGAAACGGATTGACCAGCCATGGCGGAATCGCAGCAGAGCGATCTCGAAAAGACAGAACCAGCCAGCCCACGGCGCCTTGAACAGGCCCGTGAGCAGGGACAGGTTGCCCGTTCGATCGAGCTCAGCAACTTCTCTTCGCTGGTTGTGTCCGGGGGACTTCTGCTTTTCGCCGGCGCCACGCTCATCGATGGCATGCGCACGATGTTCGCCACTGGCCTGCATCTGGACCGTGCGCATGCGTTCGATCCGGCCGTCGCACTGTCGCGACTGTACGAGTCGATGCTCGCAGCCCTGTGGGTGGTGGCGCCGCTGTTCGTCGCCTGCGTGCTGGTCGCGCTGCTCGCACCGATGCTGCTGTCGGGATGGCTGTTCAGCACCGAGGCCCTGCAGCCCAAGCTGAGCCGGTTGTCGCCGGCGGCCTACCTCAGCCGCACGTTCGGCTGGAACGGCGCGGTCGAACTGATCAAGGCCGTCCTGAAGGTGGTCATGCTGGGCGCGGTGGTGATCGCCATGCTCTGGCAGCAGAAGGAAGCGATGGCGATGCTGGCGATGGAACCGATCGAGAGTGCGCTTGCGCACGTCGGTACGCTGATGACCGACGCCTTCGTCGCCGTGATGCTGGCGATGCTGCTGATCGTCGCGATCGACGTGCCGTTCCAGATCTGGAACCATGTGCAGCAGTTGCGCATGACCAAGGAAGAGGTCCGGCAGGAAAGCAAGGAGACCGACGGCAACCCCGAGGTCAAGGGCCGCATCCGCGCGATGCAGCGCGAGATGGCGCGCCGGCGGATGATGTCGGCGGTACCCAAGGCCGACGTGGTGATCACCAACCCGACCCACTACGCGGTCGCCCTGCAGTACCAGGAGGGGCGGATGCGTGCACCGCAGGTGGTGGCCAAGGGCACGCGCGAGACGGCGGCGCGCATCCTCGAACTCGCGCGGGAGAACGACGTGCCGGTGCTGAGCGCACCGCCGCTGGCGCGCGCGCTCTACCGGCATGCCGAGATCGGCGACGGCGTGCCGGCGCCGCTCTATGGCGCGGTGGCCGAGGTGCTGGCCTGGGTGTACCAGCTGCGTCTGGCGCGCGGCTACGGCTCGGTGCTGCCCGGGACTCCGACGCAGCTCGAGGTGCCGGCCGAACTCGATCCCGGCCCGGACCCGGACGATGATGCCGCGCCGGTGCCACGGCCGGACGCGCGACGCGCGGCCGCATGATGCCGGCCCCGGGAGTTGACCGATGAGTGCACTGCCGCCCATCCCTGGCGCGGTAGCCCTGCCGGGCGGCCGGCAGGGCAGCTCGCAGTGGACGCGGGCCGCGGCGCCGGTGCTGATCATCCTCGTGCTCGCGATGATGGTCCTGCCGTTGCCCACGTTCCTGCTCGACCTGCTGTTCACGTTCAACATCGCGCTGTCGGTGATCGTGCTGCTGGTCGCGCTGTACACGCTCAAGCCGCTCGAGTTCTCGGTGTTTCCGACCATCCTGCTGGTCACCACGCTGCTGCGCCTGTCGCTCAACGTCGCCTCCACCCGGGTCATCCTGCTTGAAGGCCATACCGGTCCGGATGCCGCCGGCCAGGTGATCGAGGCCTTCGGCCACTTCCTGATCGGCGGCAACTACGCGGTCGGCCTGATCGTTTTCATCATCCTGGTGGTGATCAACTTCGTCGTGATCACCAAGGGTGCAGGACGGATCGCCGAGGTCGCGGCGCGCTTCACCCTGGACGCGATGCCCGGCAAGCAGATGGCGATCGACGCCGACCTGAATGCCGGGCTGATCCGGGAAGACGAGGCGCGTGCGCGGCGCCAGGCGATCGCGGCCGAGGCCGACTTCTACGGCTCGATGGACGGTGCGTCGAAGTTCGTCCGCGGCGATGCGATCGCCGGCATCCTGATCGTCGTCATCAACATCGTCGGCGGGCTGCTGATCGGCATGCTCCAGCACGGCATGGGTTTCGGCGATGCGACCGAGGCCTACGTGCTGCTGACCATCGGCGACGGCCTGGTCGCGCAGATCCCGGCCCTGGTGATCTCGACCGCCGCCGGCATCGTGGTCAGCCGCGCCGGCAGCGAGCAGGACCTGTCCGACCAGTTCATCAGCCAGATGTTCAACCGGCCGGCGGTGATGTACATCACCGCCGGCATGATCGGCCTGGTCGGCCTGATCCCGGGCATGCCGAACCTGGCCTTCCTCGCGATCGCCGGCGGCCTGGGTTGGCTCGGCTGGCGAACCGCGCAGAAGCAGCAGCAGGCGGCTGCGCTGCCGCCGCCACCACCGCCGGCGAGGGCCGATCCGGTGGAGGTCGGCTGGAACGACGTGGTGCCGGTCGACATGCTGGGCCTGGAGGTCGGCTACCGGCTGATCCCGCTGGTCGATCGCGCCCAGGACGGCGAACTGCTCAAGCGCATCCGCGGCATCCGGAAGAAGGTCGCGCAGGACCTCGGCTTCCTGGTGCCTGCGGTGCATATCCGGGACAACCTCGAGCTGCGGCCCAACGCCTACCGCATCCTGCTCAAGGGCGTCGATGCCGGTACCGGCGAGGTGTTCCCCGGCATGTTCCTGGCGATCAATCCAGGGCGGGTACTGGGTAACCTGCAGGGCACGGCGACGAAGGACCCGGCGTTCGGCCTGCCTGCCACCTGGATCGACGCCGGCCAGCGCGACCAGGCGCAAAGCCTCGGCTACACGGTGGTCGATGCCGGTACGGTCGTGGCGACCCATCTGTCGAACATGATCCAGTCGAACGCGCACGAACTGCTCGGCCGTGAGGAAACGCAGGCGCTGCTCGACCATATCGCCAAGGATTCCCCGAAGCTGGTGGAGGACCTGGTGCCGCGGGTGCTCAGCCTCACGGTGGTGCAGCGCGTGCTGCAGAACCTGTTGTCCGATGGCGTCCATATCCGCGACATGCGCACCATCATCGAGTCGCTGGCCGAGCATGGCGCGAAGACGCAGGATCCGGAGGAACTCACCACCCAGGTTCGGGTGGCGCTGGGCCGCGCGATCATGCAGGCGGTGTTCCCGGGTTCGGGGGAGTTGCCCGTGATCGCGCTCGACCCCACACTCGAGCAGATGCTTACCCAGATGACACAGGGCCGTGCCAGCGACAAGGGCGACAGGGGCGACCGTCAGTCCGAGGGCGCCGGCCTGGAGCCGTCGCTTGCCGACAACCTGCTGCGCCAGGCCGCCAACCTCGCGCAGGTACAGGAACAGTCCGGCCAGCCGGCGGTGCTGCTGGTGGCACCGGCGCTGCGCACGCTGCTGATGCGTTTCCTGAAGCGCGCGGTACCGCAGTTGAAGGTCATCTCGCACGCCGAGATCCCTGACAGCCGGACCATCCGCGTGGTGGCGGTGCTCGGGGGCCGGGGATGATCGTCCGGCGCTTCCAGGCGGCATCCACCCGGGAAGCCCTGCGCGAGGTGCGCGATGCGCTCGGCGCCGATGCGCTGATCCTGTCGAACCGGCGGCTGCCCTCGGGCGGCGTGGAACTGGTGGCGATGATCGAATCGGGTGCCGAGCCGGCGGTGCTGCCGACGCCGTTCCCGCCGCGGGCCGAGGTCGAGCCGCTCCGGCGCTCGGCGATCGACGCCTACACGCAGGCGGCACTGGTCGACGATCCGGACCTGCCGGACGTCGTGCGCCGGCCTGCGCCGGCGTCCACCGCGCAGTGGCCGCCCGCGCAGCTCGCTGCGGGCGCTCGCCCGTCGCCCGCGCCGCTGCCGGCAACAGACTACCGGGCAGCCCAGGCAGCAGTGGCTGGCGCCGACGCCGCCAGTGCCGCTCCGGGGGCACCGGTGGTTCCAGTCGTTTCCGGGCCAGCCCCGGTCGCCGCGCCGGCGCTGGCTGCCGCCGACAGCGTCGCCATGACCGAGATTGCAGCCGAGGTCCGCTCGCTGCGGTCGCTGGTCGAGAACCAGCTCGCCGGATTCGCCTGGGGCGAGCGCGCCCGACGCTCGCCGGTGGAGACCGAGCTCATGCGCCGGTTGCTGGCGGCGGGCTTCAGCACCGTCCTGGCAAGGGAACTGGCCGATGCGGTCGGCCGGACGGATCCTGCCGATGCGACCGTGGCCGGACAGGACGGCAATGCAGCCCTGCCCGGGGCGGCGCCGTCGACCCAGGTCGACACCGCATGGCGACAGGTGCGGACACTGCTGTTCGAGCGGCTGAAGTCACTGCTGCAGCCGACCGACCCGTGCGAGCAGGGCGGCGTGTTCGCGCTGGTCGGGCCGACCGGTGTCGGCAAGACCACCACCGTCGCCAAGCTGGCCGCGCGCTGCGTGCTCGCGCGCGGGGCGGCCAGCGCAGCACTGCTCACCACCGACGGCTTCCGGATCGGCGCGCTCGATCAGTTGCGCATCTATGGCCGCATCCTCGGGGTACCGGTCATCGCGGTGCGCGACGAGCCCGAGCTGCAGATGACCCTGGGCGACCTGGCTTCGCGCCACCTGACGCTGATCGACACCGTCGGCATGAGCCAGCGCGACCGCAGGCTCGCCGAGCAGGCAGCGCTGTTGACGGGCGAGGGGCGCGGCGTGCAGCGGCTTCTGCTGCTGTCCGCTGCCTCGTCCGGCAGCACGCTCGAGGACGTCGCCATGCGTTATGCCGCCGGCGGCCTCGATGGTTGCATCCTGACCAAGATCGACGAGGCGGTTTCGCTGGGCGGCGTGCTCGATGTGGTTTTGCGCCACCGGTTGCCCGTGTGCTTCGTGACCAACGGCCAGCGGGTACCGGAAGACCTGCACCTGCCAAATCCGCTGTACCTGATTGACCGCGCGCTGCGCGGCCGCGAAGCCGCCAATCCGTTCACCCCGGCTGGCGACGAGTTCGCCCTCGTGGCAGCCAGCGGAGGCTCCGGTGTCTGAGCAGGCGATGCGGCATCGCCGATGCCGGAGTGAAGCCGGCACGCGGTGCCGGAGTGAAGCCCGCACGTCGTGCCGGTGGCGCTCCATCGTGGCGGCGTCGGCATGATCGCGCCTGTCGAAGACCAGGCCTCCAGCCTGCGCCGCCTGCTGGGCGGCTCCGCCCTGCGCAGCGCCCTGTTCATCGGCGGTGACGCCGGCATCGGCCAGACGGCGCTGGTCGCTGCGACCGCCGACGCGATGGCACGCCGTGGCCATTCGGTACTGGTGGTCGATGCACAGCCGCAGATGCGCAGCGGCGCAGGATGGTTCGGCCTGTTCCCGCGCGGCGACCTTGCCGAGGCGCTGTCGGGACAGCGGCGGCTGGACGAGGTGCTGCTGCACGCCAGCGGCGGCGTGACCTGGGTGCCGGCAGCCCGGCTTGGTCCGGCCGGTCCGCTGCCGGCCCCGGCCCCCGGCGCCGCACCCGCCGCCGGTCGCGCCCTGTCGGAACTGGCGTCCCGCTTCGATTGCGTGCTGATTGACGTGCCTTCCGATCGCGTCGATCGATGGTGGCCGGCGGCAGCACAGGCCGGTACCGTGCTGCTGGGGTCCACCGATGCCCAGCGCTCGGTGACTGCGGCCTATTCGGCGCTCAAGATGCTTGCGCTCGAGGTCGGCCAGCAGCGCTACCTGTGGTGGATGGCACGCGCTGCGGACGCGAACGCTGCGCAATCGGCCTGGCGCAAGGTGGCGCAGACCGCACGCCGCTTCCTGCAGGTCCAGGTGGAGTATGCCGGGGCAGTGCCGGCCGATCCGATGGTGCCGCGGGCCGAGCGGCTGCATCGCCCGCTCGCCGACGTCTTCCCCGGCAGCCGTGCGGCTGCGGCCGGGGCGGCGCTCGCCGGACAGCTGGATGTGCCGATGCTGCTTCCCGGTTCGCCTGCGGATGCCTGGTGCGCCCTGCTGCTCGGCGAAGCAGCGCTCGACGGCGTTCCGGCGCAGAATGCGAGGGGGCGGGACGGTACGGACGCAACGGTCCGCCTTTCTTCCCTCGACGCATCGCACGGGCCGTCCCATAATCCGTCGCCGACCGGCTCGCCGGACCGAACCGCACTAGTATCGCGCTAATTCAGTACAGGATTGCCCCTTTAGATGCCCCCGATTGCCTCGATAGACGACAAGGATGCCATCGTCAAGGAGATGGCGCCGCTGGTGAAGCGGATCGCCTATCACTTCATGACCCGGCTGCCTGCGAGCGTCGATGTCGACGACCTGATCCAGGCCGGCCTGATTGGCCTGCTCGATGCCTCGGACAATTTCGACAGTACGCAGGGCGCCCAGTTCGAAACCTATGCCGTGCAGCGCATCCGCGGCTCGATGCTCGACGAATTGCGCCACGCCGACTGGCTGCCGCGCAACGTGCGCAAGAACCTGCGCAAGATCGAGGCGGCGGTGGCGAAGCTCGAGCAGAAGTTCGGCCGCCAGCCGAGCGAGGCCGAGCTGGCCGACGAGATGGAGATGCCGCTGAGCGTCTACCAGCACATCCTGAGCGATGCCCGCGGCTCGCAGCTGCTGCACTACGAGGATTTCCAGGAGTCCGACGACAACGACTTCTTCGACTTCTTTCTCGCCGACAACCAGTCCAATCCGCTTGCCATCATCGAGGACAAGGGCTTCCGCCAGATGCTGGTCACCGCCATCAGCAACCTGCCCGAGCGCGAGAAGCTGGTGATGGGCCTCTACTACGAGAAGGAACTGAACCTGAAGGAGATCGGCCAGGTCCTCGGCGTCAGCGAATCGCGCATCTGCCAGCTGCACAGCCAGGCGGTCGCCCGGCTGCGCGCGCGGATGAAGGAGTGGACGCAGAACCCGTGATCTCGGCCCGGGTACAGCACAGCCCGGCGAACGGGCAGCCCTGATGGACCGGATCAGCATAGCCGGCCTGTTGCTGGGTCTCGCCGCGATCATCGGCGGGTTGATGCTGGAAGGCGGCCATCCGGCGTCGCTGCTCCAGGTCACGGCCTTGCTGGTGGTGGTCGGCGGCACCGCCGGTGCGGTGATGCTGCAGAGTTCGGCGCAGCAGTTCTCCGATGCGATGCGCATGGCGCGGTGGGTGTTCAAGCCGCCGGTGCATGAACCGAAGAAGCTGATCGCTCGGGTCAGTGGATGGAGCCAGATTGCCCGCCGCAGCGGGCTCCTCGCGCTGGAGACCGCGATCGATGCCTCGCGCGAGCCGTTCGAGCGCAAGGGGTTGCAACTGCTGGTCGATGGCGCCGAGCCGAACGTGCTGCGCGAGGCGCTCGAGCTGGAGCTCAATGCGTTCGAGGCACGGCACCGGGCGGCTGCCCGGGTGTGGGAGGCCGCCGGTGGCTATGCGCCGACGGTTGGCATCCTGGGCGCCGTGATGGGCCTGATACAGGTGATGGAGAACCTGACCGATCCGGCGAAGCTGGGCGCTGGAATCGCGGTCGCATTCGTCGCCACCATCTACGGCGTCGGCCTGGCGAACCTGGTGTTCCTGCCGATCGCCAACAAGATCAAGACGCTGGTCGCACGCGAGGTGAGCCTGCGGGAAATGCTGATCGAGGGGCTGGTCGGCATCGCCAACGGCGAGAATCCGCGCTCCATCGAGATCCGCCTCCAGGGTTACCTGGTCTAGCCGCCGACATGCCGCGCAAGCGCCTGCCCGAGGATCCGGAACCGCACGATCGCTGGCTGGTTTCGTACGCCGACTTCATCACCCTGCTGTTCGCTTTCTTCGTGGTGATGTATGCGATCTCGCAGGTGAACGAGAGCAAGTACCGGGTTTTCAGCGACTCGCTGGTGCAGGCGTTCCAGAATCCGTCGCGCCTGCCCGATGCCCAGAGCTCGACGAACTCGCCGCGTTCGATCGTCGGGCTGGAGCAGGGCGGCATCGTCGGGCCGGCGCCCGGGTCCCCGGAGGACGAGGCAGCCATCCGCGCGATGATGGCGCGCATGCGCGAGCTCGGCGCCGAACTGTCGATCATGCTCGATCCCCTGGTGAAGGAAGGGCTGTTGCGGGTCAGCGAGACGCGCGAGGGCCTGGTGATCGAGATCAATGCCAGCGTGCTGTTCCGTTCCGGCCAGTCGGCGCTGGAACCCGCAGCCACGAAGACGCTGGCGGAGGTGGCGAAGGTGCTCGCGCGCACCCGAGGGGCGATCGCAGTGGAGGGCCATACCGACAACGTGCCGATCGCCACCCCGGCGTTCGCCTCCAACTGGGAACTGTCCGCTTCCCGGGCCGCCACGGTGGTCCGCCTGTTCGTCGAGACCGGGATCGCAGCGCCCCGGCTGACCGCATTGGGCCACGCGGACAACCAGCCGATCGAGCCGGGCGACAGCCCGGAGGCGCGCGCACGCAACCGCCGGGTGGCAGTGATCATCCAGGCCGAGCCCGAACCCGGACAGGCTCGGCTGCCGAGGCCGACCGCTGCGCCAGCCAACGTCAACCCCAACCCTGACCCCGTGCGCTAGGGTCAGACCTTGCCCAGGTCGCGCCCGGTGCTGCCGATCCGGGTCTGGCCGTCGGGGCCGTACAGGGACGGCTGCGCGCCTGCCGACAGCACCGACAGCAGCCGCTGGTTGTGCTGCAGGCGGGTTTCGATCAGGACGCCGTTCTCGCGATTGAGTGCCTGGGCCTGCGCCGCCGTGTCCAGCAGCCCGTTCCAGGTCGCGGACAGTACCTCGCGTTCCGTGCCCCCATGCACGATCAGCCACTGTGCCATGCCGGCACGGTCGGCCGGGAATGCCTGGCTGGTGAGGTAGGCGGTCCTGCGACGGGCCAGGTCGTTCAGGGTACGTATGCGCTCGGACTTGGCCGGCGCGATCTGCAGCAAGGCCTCGATGTCTCGCGCCGTGAGAGCAGCCTGCTCCGTGCGAAGCAGATCGAAGAATTCCCCGAACGTGGCGGCTTCGGCCTGCAGGTCGGCGATGAACCGGGAGCGGGGGTCCGACGGACTGACCCGCGGCGCGGCCGGCGCGTTCACACGCTCAGGCTGTTCCGCGCTGGAGCAGCAGCTCCTTGACGCTCGACAACAGACGGTCGGCAACGACCTCCGAGTCGACCTGGAAACGGCCCGCGCTGATGGCGTCCTTGATCGCCTGAACCTGGGCGCTGTCGACCACCGGTACACCGGCCAGAACGCCTTCCAGCTGGTTGAGGCGCGCCGACAGGTCGGTGATGGCGACGCTGTCTGCCGAGGATCCGGACGTCGTGGCACGAGCGACGGTACCCTGGCGGCCCGATGTCTCGGGGACACGGGTGACCGGGGCGGAGGATGGAATGCTGCTGTCGATCTTCATCTTCATGTGCTCATTTACGACCGGGAAGGCAGAATCTTTAGGGGAGATCCAGCAAGAAATCAGCCTTCGTCCTCATATGGTGCGATGGACAACGCCGTCGCGCAAGGCTTCGCGGCGGCGTATCGGCGGATCACGCATGGTCCGGACGCAACGGCCATGCCTGAGCGGGTCACTGTATGACCACCACGCCGCTGGAGCGGACGATACCGCGCACCGTCTTTCCGGAGCCGACACGTACCTCGACGCCCTGGCCTATCGCGGCGTTGCCCAGCGCCCGGCCCTCGGAAGTGATGCTCAGCGTCGACGATTCATAGATCACCCGCACGGTCTGTCCGTTCACCACCGCCAGGACCTGCTTCAGGTTCTCGGATCTCAGCACGCTGCCTGCAGGTACGGTCGAAGCGGCGATCCGGCCGATCGCAAGGTTCGGATCCTGCAGCACCGAGGCTGGCAGCGCGGTCAGTTCCTCTACCCGGGTTGTCAGGTCGGCTGCTTCCACCACGCTGCCGGCCGCCAGTGGCCTGGCGGCAACTACCACCGGCGCCGATACCCGGACCGTCGCCTGCACATAGATCTGCCAGGGCTGTGGCCGCAGGCAGCGCACCCCGACCGGCACCACGCCCCAGGCCCGGGCGCCCGGGGCCATGGCGACCTGCAGTTCGTCGCAGGCGGCCAGCCTGGTGCGTTCGTCGGGTGCATTCACGGCGATGCGCACTTCTCCCGGCAGCGAGGCGGTCTGGTCCTGCAAGTGCCGCTGCACCTGTTGCACGATGCGTTCGCTCAGCGCTGCCGCTGGCTGCGCCGCGGCGGGCGGCACACCGAGCCCAGTGAGCGGGGCGAACAGCAGCAATGCCGCCGCGCGGGTCTGCCACCCCCCGCGGGCGATGGCACCGGGGCGACGGAGCGGGCAGGCGGATGGCGTCGTCAGTCGGGTGATCGCAGGCATGGTGGCGTTTTCCTTCAGGGACTGCTAAAGATTTCATCTGCTCAAGACGTTACAGTAATATTACCTTCGTATCAGTGCCCCGAACGGATCAGGAATGCAGCGGGTCAAACCAGTGGTTCTTTCCCCTGCCGCCCCGGCGGCATCACCAGGGAAGAGTCCGACCGACATCGCCCGAGAGACCCTGCGCATGCTCGCGCAGCGCAAGCTCGCGCCCACGCCGGGCAACTACCAGCGCTTCTACGAAGAGATCGCGGGCACGCGCGCACAGCATGCCGAAGACGGCCTGCAGCCCCTCCTGGGTGCGCTCGGCGAACTGGCCCGCAGCGATGCCACGCTGAGGGAACCGGTGGCGCAGCTGGAGCAGGTGCTGGGCGCCTACGGCCGCTCCCCGCTGCTCAAGGACAAGCTGCTTGTGCTGATTCACTCCTGGAGAGGCGTTCGCGGCCACGGCTCCGGCATCGATGTCGCTGCCCGCCCTGTCGAATCGGTGGCGTCGGCCTCTGCCTCCGGCGGCGGCGCCGAGGCGCTCGAGATCCCGCTGGCGGCCGGCGCGCTGGCGCGCCTGGAGGTTCCAGCCGCGCCGTTGTCCTCGGCCGAAACGCTGCGTCGACTGCTGGCTGAGGTCCTGCGGAACGACGTCGCACCGCGCTTCGTCGTGGATCCGTCGATGAACGCTGAACTGGTGGAGCTGGCGGACCTCGCCGCGCAAGCCGATTCGGCCGAAACCTGCAACCAGCTCTCGGACCGGCTGAACGCATTCTGGAAGGATGCGGCCGACGTGCGTGGGCTCGACGTGCGCCTGGTGCCGGACCTCATGGGCCTGGTGCGGTTGCTGGTGGAGAACATCGGCGAACTGGTCGACGACGACCAGTGGATCGGCGGTCAGGTCGAGGTGATGCGCAAGCTGATGACGCAGCCGCTGACCCCTGAACTGCTCGGCGACGCCCAGATGCGCTTCCGCGAGATCATCCTGCACCAGAGCACGCTGAAGCGCAGCCTGGCCGATGCGAAGAGCACGCTGAAGGACATGATCGGCATCTTCGTCGAGCGGCTCGGCGAGATGTCAGACAGCACCGCGGTCTACCACGACAGGATCGGCGTCTATGCCGACCGAATCGAACGAAGCGAGGACGCCGCCGGCCTGAAGGGCGTGCTGGACGAGCTCATGGGCGACATTCGTACGATGCAGAACGCTGCGCTGCGCTCGCGCGACGATGTGGCAGCCGCGCGCAAGCAGGCCGAAGCGGCCGAATCGAAGATCCGCCAGCTCGAGACCGAACTCGAGGAGATCAGCGAGAAGGTGCGCGAGGATGCGCTCACCGGCAGCCTGAACAGGCGTGGCCTCGACGAGGCCCTCGCTTGCGAGGCAGCACGGGCGGAGCGCTACGGCAATGCATTGTGCGTGTCGGTGATCGACCTCGACAACTTCAAGAACCTGAACGACACGTACGGCCACAGCGCCGGAGACGAAGCGCTGGTGCACCTGGTGAAGGTGATCAAGGCCCTGCTGCGCCCGAGCGACAGCATCGGCCGCTTCGGCGGTGAGGAATTCGTCGTGCTGCTGCCGGAAACGACGCTGGAGGCCGGCAAGTTCGCGATCGAGCGCCTGCAGCGCGAGTTGACCAAGCGGTTCTTCCTCGCCAACAACGAGAAGCTGCTGATCACCTTCAGCGCCGGGGTGGCCCAACTGCGCCCGGGCGAGTCCGAGTCCGAGGTAGTCAAGCGCGCCGACCAGGCGATGTATCGCGCCAAGCAGGCCGGCAAGAACCGCGTGTTCACCGACGCCTGACCGCCTGCCCGTGGCATCGGTTGCCGCACGCGGCAATCGATGCCGCGGCGGCAGCCGTCCCGGTGTCTACGCCTGGGTCGCCGATTGATTCGCAAGGATCTGATCTATAAGGGTTTATAAGAAAATCCGCGCGCTGGCACGGTAATCGCAATACAGCAGGCGTCACCCCCACGCCTTGCCGCATTGCCATGATGACCAGCCGCCTCGACCAGCACTTCGACTACCGCCTCCAGGTGATGAACCTGCGCGCGGCGCGCCAGCAGGTGCTGGCTACCAACATCGCCAACGCCGACACGCCGAACTACAAGGCGCGCGACGTCGACTTCGCGACGCAGCTCAGGCGCATCCAGTCCGGGCAGGGCGGCTTCTCGATGGCGCAGACCCATGGTGCCCACCTTGCTCCGTCCTCCGGCGTCGCCGGCTCGGGCGGCACCAAGTACCGCGAGGTCGTACAGGGCTCGATCGATGGCAACACCGTCGACATGAACCTCGAGATGGCCCGATTCACCGAGAACTCGGTCAAGTACCAGGCCGATGTCGCGTTCATGCAGTCGCGCGTGAGCGGCCTGCAGCGCGCGATCTCCGGCCAGTAGATCCCAGCACTCGCGCAACCCCGACGGACGCCCGTACACCATGTCGATGAATGCCGTATTCCAGATCGCCAGTTCCGCGATGACCGCGCAGTCCAAGCGGCTCAACGTGGTCGCCAGCAACCTCGCCAACGTGGACAGCGCAGCAAGCTCGACCGGCGGTGCCTACAAGGCGAAGCAGGTGGTGTTCAGCGCGCAGCCGGTGGGCAGCGACAAGTCGGCCGTCGGCGTGCGCGTGGCGCGCGTGGTCGAGGACCCGTCGCCGCCGCGCCTGCAGTTCGATCCGAACCACCCGCTGGCGGACGCACGCGGCTACGTGACGATGCCCAACGTCGACGCAGTCGAGGAGATGGTGAACATGATCTCCGCATCGCGCGCCTACCAGACGAACGCCGACGTGATGAACGCGGCCAAGACCATGACCCTGCGCACGCTGTCGCTGCTGCAGACCTGACCCCCGACCCGGCCTCCAGGAAATCCGCCATGTCTACCGTTCTGCCTGCCGTCAACAGCAACGCCAGCGTCCTGCCGCGGTCCTCCGTCGGCGGCACGCTCGCCAGTTCGACCGCCGATGAAAGCCAGGACCGATTCCTGAAGCTGCTCGTCACGCAGATGCGCAACCAGGATCCGATGAATCCGATGGACAACGCGCAGGTCACCACCCAGCTCGCGCAGATCAGCACCGTCGGCGGCATCGACAAGCTCAACAACTCCCTGTCGGCGATGTCCAGCGCGATGTCGGCCACCCAGAATGCTTCGCTGATCGGCCGCAACGTGGTCGTGTCGAGCGACCTGGTCCGGCTGGGCGGCAGTGGCCCGGTCACTGTCGGCGTGGAACTGGCCGGCGCGGCGGACAAGGTGGGCGTCGCGATCCAGGACGCCAGCGGCAGGACCGTGCGCAGCCTGTCTTTCGGAGCGCTGCCGCAGGGCACCTCGACCTTCGAATGGGACGGCCGCAACGACGCTGGCGAACGGGTCGCTGCTGGCGACTACTCGCTGCGCCTGAATGCGACCAACGCCTCCAGGGCAGTGGTCGCCAGCGGCCTGGTCGCCGGCTACGTCGACAGCGTGACCATGCAGGGCGGCTCGTCGCTGTTGAACCTGCGTGGCCTCGGCGCGGCCGATGTGTCGCAGGTCCGCCGCATCGACTGAGGCCTGCAGGCATCCGACCGGCAAGCATCCGAACCCGAAACACGAGACAGACAGACCGAACCACAGGAGAGAACCGATGAGCTTTCAGACAGGCTTGAGTGGATTGAACAGCGCCGCCCGCGAACTCGACGTGGTGGGCAACAACGTCGCCAACGCGAACGTCACCGGCTTCAAGGGCTCGCGCACCCAGTTCGCCGAAGTGATGGCGTCCTCGCTCAACGGTGGTGGCTCGAATGCGATCGGCATCGGCACCAAGGTCGCGACCATCGCCCAGGACTTCACCCAGGGCACGATCAGCATCACCAACAACCCGCTCGACGTGGCCATCTCCGGCAACGGGTTCTTCCGGATGGAACAGAACGGCGCGGTGTCCTACAGCCGCAACGGCGAATTCCAGATCGACAATGCCGGCTTCATCGTCAACGCGTCGGGCTACAACCTGACCGGATACGTCGCCGACGCCAACGGCACCATCCTGCCCAGCCAGCCGGTCCCGCTGCGCATTTCGACCACCGACGTGGCACCGACGCCGACCTCATCGTTCGAGGCAGTGTTCAACCTCGATTCGCGCAAGCCCGCGATCACCGTGCCGTTCGACGCGAACAACCCGACGACCTACACCAACACGACGGCAAGCACGGTCTACGATTCGCTCGGCAACCCGCACGTGATCGAACTGTTCTTCGTGCGCACCAGCGTCCCCGGGGAGTGGAACCTGTTCGGCACGATCGACAACTCGCCCGTCCCCAACCTGACCAACCTGCCGGCGACGCTGAACTTCTCCAATACCGGCCTGCTGACCACCGCGATGCCGGCGGCCGGGGTGGAGTTGCCAGTGACCAGCGGTGCGGTCTCGCCGCTGATCATCGACTTCAACTTCTCCGGCGCGACGCAGTTTGGCACCGACTTCGGCGTCACCGGGCTCAGCCAGAACGGCTTTACCTCCGGCAAGCTCGCCGGCTTCAATATCGGCGACGACGGCGTGATCCGCGGCCGCTACACCAACGGGCAGAACAGCAACCTGGGCCAGGTCGTGCTTTCCACCTTCGTCAACGCGCAGGGCCTGAACCCGCTGGGCGACGGCCAGTATGCCGAGACGCCGCGCTCCGGCCTTGCGGTGACCGGAACCCCCGGCAGCGGCACGCTGGGAGTGCTGCAGTCGGCCGCGCTCGAGGAGGGCAACGTCGACCTGACCGAGGCGCTGGTCGACCTGATCACCGCGCAGCGCAACTACCAGGCCAACGCGCAGACGATCAAGACCAACGACGCGGTGCTGCAGACCCTCGTCAACCTGCGCTGATCGAACAACCACCGGACGGCAGAGCTGAATGGACCGCCTGATCTACATAGCGATGAACGGCGCGAAGCATGCGTTGTCGAAGCAGGCTTCGACCTCGCACAACCTCGCGAACGTCTCGACCGATGGCTTCCGCTCGCAGTACAACAGCGCGCGCGCGGCCGCGGTGATCGGGCCGGGGCAACCCACCCGCACCTTCGTGGTCGATTCGACCGTCGGCACCAACTTCGCCCCGGGCCCGATCGACCACACCGGGCGCGGCCTGGACGTGGCGGTCGAAGGGCGTGGCTGGATCGCCGTGCAGACGCCCGACGGGCGCGAGGCCTACACCCGCAGCGGCGCGCTGGAGATCAACGCCAACGGACAGCTGCAGACCAAGACCGGCCTGAACGTGGTGGGCGACGGCGGTCCGATCGCTATACCGCCCGACAACCGCATCAGCATCGGCCGCGACGGAACCGTGTCGACCATCCCGACGGCCGGCATCCCGAACATCACCAACGCCGTCGGCCGGATCAAGCTGGTAAACCCCGACGAGCGCGAGCTGGTGCGCGGCGACGACGGCCTGTTCCGCCTGTCGAGTGGGCAGCCCGCCCCGGCCGACGAGAACGTCGCGCTGGCTGCCGGCGCCCTGGAGCGCAGCAACGTGAATGCCGTGTCCGCCATCACCGACATCATCTCGCAGTCGCGCCATTTCGAGATGCAGATCCGGATGGTGCAGACCGCCGACCAGAATGCCCGCTCGGCGGCGCAACTGCTCAACCTCAACGCCTGATCCCTGAAAGCCAACGATGATCCGCTCCCTGTGGGTTGCCAAGACCGGTCTCGAAGCACAGCAGACCAACGTCGACGTCATCTCGAACAACCTCGCCAACGTCAGCACCAACGGCTTCAAGCGGCAGCGGCCGGTGTTCGAGGACCTGCTCTACCAGACGCTGCGCCAGCCCGGGGCCCAGTCGACGCAGCAGACGCAGGTGCCGTCGGGGCTGCAGCTGGGCACCGGCGTGCGCCCGGTGGCCACTGCCCGGATCTTCACCACCGGCAACCTGCAGAACACCGGCAATCCGCTCGACCTGGCGGTGAACGGCAACGGTTTCTTCCAGGTGACGCTGCCCGACGGCTCGGTGTCCTACACCCGCGATGGCGCCTTCCAGCTGGACAACCAGGGGCAGATGGTCACCTCCAACGGCTATCCGCTGCAGCCGACGATCACCATACCGCCGAACGCGGTGAGCATCACCATCGGCAGCGACGGTACGGTGAGCGTGCTCGCCGCGGGCGCGACGGCGCCGACCCAGGTCGGCCAGATCCAGCTGGCGAACTTCATCAACCCGGCCGGCCTGCAGGCGCGCGGCGAGAACCTGTTCCTCGAGACTGCCGCTTCGGGCACCGCACAGACCAACGTGCCAGGCACCAACGGACTCGGCGCGCTGAACCAGGGTTTCGTCGAGACCTCGAACGTCAACGTCACCGAGGAACTGGTGAACCTGATCACGGCGCAGCGTGCGTTCGAGATCAATTCGCGCTCGATCCAGTCCTCCGACCAGATGCTGCAGAAGCTGACGCAGCTCTGATCGGGCCGCGCCGCGCCGTCCCTAGCCCCTCCCGCTTCCGCCCCGTAGAAATCGAGTCGACCATGAAAATCGCTCTGCATTGCCTGCTGCGTATCCCCGCGATCCTGCTGGCGCTCGCCGCTGTCGGCTGCAGCACCGTGCCACCGACCAACGTGCACCAGCCGATGAGCGTGCGCCCGGAGCAGCAGGCGCGGCCTGCGCCGGCCGACGGGGCCATCTTCCAGGACGGCACCGCGCGGTTGCTGCTGTTCAACGACCGGCGCGCGCGTTTCGTCGGGGACACCATCATGGTCACCATCGAGGAACGCCTGCAGGCGAGCAACACCACCTCCAGCAGCGCCAAGCGCGAGGGCGAGACCACGGCCAGCGTGCCGACGATCGCCGGCATGCTCGGCAAGACCTTCCAGGGACTGGATGTGAGCGCCTCGTCGAGCAACTCGCACGCCGGTAGCGGTGGCGCCTCGACCAACAACATCCTGACCGGCAGCATCGCGGTCACGGTGATCGAGGTGCTCCCGAACGGCAACCTGCTGGTCTCGGGCGAGAAGCAGGTGTCCATCGGCACGAACACCGAGTACATCCGCTTCTCCGGAGTGGTCAACCCGAACAACGTGACCGCGGCCAATTCGGTGTCCTCGACGCGGGTCGCCGACGCCCGCATCGAATTCCGTGGCTCCGGCTACATCAGCGAGGCGCAGCGGATGGCGTGGCTGGGACGCCTGTTCCTCACCTTCCTGCCGTTCTGATCGGGAACCCGACCATGATTTTCCGCTCCTTCGCCTTTTCCGGCAACGCTTCGTGGCAGGGCGACCAGCGCCTGGTGCGTGCCTGTCCGTCGCGGCCGGGCCTGCTGCTGGCGCTGCTGCTGGCACTGCTGTGTACCGGTCCCGGCGCAGCCTGGGGCCAGAGCCGCATCAAGGACCTTGCCACGCTGCAGGGCGCGCGCCCGAACCAGCTGGTCGGCTACGGCATCGTGGTCGGACTCGACGGCAGCGGTGACCAGACCACCCAGACCCCGTTCACCGTGCAGAGCATCGTCAGCATGCTCGGCCAGCTCGGCGTGCAGCTGCCGCCGGGCACCAACCTGCAGTTGCGCAACGTCGCGGCGGTGATGGTGACCACCTCGCTGCCGGCCTTCGCACGGCCCGGGCAGAGCCTGGACATCACCGTGTCCTCGATGGGCAACTCGCGCAACCTGCGCGGCGGCACGCTGCTGATGACGCCGCTGCGCGGCGCCGACGGCCAGATCTACGCGGTCGCCCAGGGCAATATCCTGCTCGGTGGCGCGGGCGCTGCCGCCGGTGGCTCGAGCGTGCAGATCAACCAGCTCAACTCGGGCCGCATCCCGAATGGCGCGACGGTCGAACGGACACCGTCGACGCCGGTCGGGCAGGGCGAGTTCGTCAACCTGGAGCTGCGCGAAGCCGACTTCACCACCGCCAACCGGCTGGCCATGGCGATCAACACGCAGTTCGGCAACGGCACCGCACAGGCGCTCGATGCACGCCATGTCCGGGTGCAGGCGCCGGTGGACCCGCACCAGCGGGTCGGCTTCCTGGCGACGATGGAGAACCTGTCGGTGATCCGCGCCGATGCATCGCCGAGGGTGATCATCAATGCGCGCACTGGATCGGTGGTGATGAACCAGCTGGTCACCGTGCTGCCCTGCGCGGTGGCGCATGGAAGCCTGTCGGTGACGATCAGCAGCACCCCGGGCGTGAGCCAGCCGGGTGCGCTGTCGGGCGGCCAGACGGTGGTGACCGAAAGCGCCAACATCGAGATCAAGTCCGACCGCGGGCAACTGGTGCAGATCCCCGGCAGCCCGTCGCTGGCGGAAGTCGTGCGCGCGCTGAACGCGGTCGGTGCCAGCCCGCAGGACCTGCTGTCCATCCTGCAGGCGATGCGCGCAGCCGGGGCCCTGCAGGCCGAGCTGGAGATCATCTGATGGACGCAAAGTTCATCCCGTCCAGTTCGTCCCTCGATCCCAACGCGCTCTCCTCGCTGCGCTCGAAGGCGCGTGCGGACGATCCGAAGGCGATCCAGGCGGCGGCGAAGCAGTTCGAATCGATTTTCCTGAACCAGCTGCTGAAGAGCATGCGCGACGCCCAGAAGGGCGATGGCGAAGGCATCTTCGACAGCAACGAGTCGCGCATGTACACCGGGCTGCTCGACGAGCAGCTGGCGAACCGGATCGCCAACGGCCCGGGCATCGGCATGGCCGACATGGTGCTCGCCCAGATCGACCGTTCGCGCTCGATGGCGAAGGCGGCCGAGCAGGCCACCGGGGGTGCCCAGGCTACCGGTGAGATCAAGAACGGGCAGGCGATGCCGATAATCCGTCAGGGAGATCGAAATGTCCGGTAGCGTGATGAACATAGGCCTGACCGCGCTCAACGCGGCACAGGCCGGGCTGGTCACCACCGGCCAGAACATCAGCAATGCGTCCACTGCCGGATACAACCGCCAGCGCGTCGACTTGGCACCGCAGGTGCCGCAGCTCTCCGGTGGCGGCTTCTTCGGCCGCGGCGTATCCGTCGAAAACGTTCGGCGTTCCTACAGCGAGGTGCTGGACCGTCAGACGCAGCTGGCGCAGACGCAGGTCTCGTTCTACGACACCTATGCGACGCAGGTGAACCAGATCGGCAACCTGGTGGCCGATCCGGCGTCCGGGCTGTCCCCGGCCATGCAGGAGTTCTTCCGCGCCGTGCAGGACGTCGCGGCCAGCCCCGGAGCCACCACGTCGCGTCAGGCGCTGCTGTCCACCAGCGGGGCGCTGGTGTCGCGTTTCGGTGCGCTCGACCAACGCATGACCGACCTGCGTACCGGCGTCAACGTCGAGCTTTCGGGCACGGTCGAGCGCGCCAACACGATCGCCAGCCAGATCGCCCGACTCAATGGCCAGATCGCAACGGTGGCCGGGACTGGCCGGCAGCAGCCGAACGACCTGCTCGACCAGCGTGACATGCTGGTGATGGACCTCAACAAGCTGGT
Organism: Betaproteobacteria bacterium; assembly: GCA_947458265.1. GTDB lineage: Bacteria > Pseudomonadota > Gammaproteobacteria > Burkholderiales > CAIKXV01 > CAIKXV01. Next base: position 7,717 of record CANGYF010000017.1, on the reverse strand, counting down.
CTCGGCGCAGGTGATCCGCCAGTCCGACGGCGGCTACAACATCACCATCGGTACCGGACAGGCGCTGGTGGTTGGCGAGCAGGCCCTCACCCTGGCGGTCGTGCCGAACGCGGACGATCCGCGGCGGCTCGACATCGGCTACCAGTTCACTGGCGCTCCGGTACCGATCGACAGCCGCAGCATCACTGGCGGCAGCCTGGGTGCGCTGCTGCAGTTCCGCAGCGAGTCGCTGGATCCGACTCAGAATGCAATCGGCCGGATCGCGGTCGCGCTCGGCGAGATGTTCAACGCGCAGCAGCGGCTCGGGCAGGACCTGAACGGGGTGGCCGGCGGCGATTTCTTCAACGTGCCGGCGCCCACCGTGACCTCGGGCAGCAGTACCACCGCGACCCTCGGCGCCTCGATCGCCGACGTGTCCGCCCTCACGCTGAGCGACTACCGGGTGTCCTTCGACGGAACCGGCTATGCGGTGACCCGCCTGTCCGACAACGTGGTCAGCGGCCCCTTCGCCACCCTGCCGCAGACCATCGATGGCGTCACGCTGGCCGCCGGAACCGGTACCCCGGCCGCCGGAAACAGCTGGCTGGTGCAGCCGACCCGTTTCGGTGCCCGCGACCTGGGCCTCGCGTTCAGCGATCCATCGCTGATCGCGGCTGCCGCCCCGGTGCGCGCCGTGGCCACGGTTTCCAACCTGGGCAGCGCGACGATCGAGGCGCCGGTGGTGGATGCGACTAACCAACCGCCGCTCAACGCTGCGCTGTCGAACACCGTCACCATCACCTTCAATTCGCCACCCAACACGTTCAATGTGGTCGACAGCACCGCATCGACCACCCTGGCCACCAACGTCGCCTTTACCGCCGGCATGACGATCAGCTTCAACGGCTGGTCGACGAAGCTCGCCGGTCGCCCGGAGGCTTCGGATACCCTGGTCGTGCAGGCCAACACCGGCGGGCGCACCGACAACCGCAATGCCGTGCTGTTGGCGTCACTGCAGTCGGTGCCCGGCCTCGACGGCGGGGCGAGCACCTACCAGACCGCCTACAGCGCGATGGTGGGCAACGTGGGTGCGATCGCCAGCGAGGTGAAGGTGACCGGCAACGCGCTCGACGGCATCCTCAAGGAGACCAAGGCCGCGCAGCAATCGCTGTCCGGCGTGAACCTGGACGAGGAGGCTGCGAACCTGATCCGGTTCCAGCAGGCCTACCAGGCGGCGAGCAAGCTGATCTCGGTCTCGTCCAAGTTGTTCGATTCGATCCTGCAGCTCAACTGACCGGAACCGGGCACCTGACATGGGAATCCGCATCAGCACCAACACACTGTTCGACCAGGGCATCGGCACCATCAGCGACCGGCAGCGATCACTGCTCGACGCGCAGCAGAAGGTGTCGACCGGGCGCCGTGTGGTCACGCCGGCCGATGACCCGATCGCCGCCGGGCGCATCCTCGACCTGTCGCAGGCGAAGGCATCCACCGCGCAGTTCGTCGAGAATGCCGGTTCGGCGAGCGCGTCGCTGGCGGTGAGCGAGCAGTCCCTGCAGGGCGTGATCCGTTCGCTGCAGGACGTGCGCGCCACGATCATCAGCGCTGGCAACGCCACGCTCGGCGACAGCGGCCGAGCGATCCTCGCGCGCGAACTGCGCGGCAATTATCAGGAACTGCTGTCGCTCGCCAACGCGACCGACGGGCAGGGCAACTACCTGTTCGCCGGATACCGCGGGCAGACGCAGCCGTTCTCGGAGTCGGCCCCCGGGACGGTGCAGTACGCCGGCGACCAGGGCCAGCGGTTGCTGCAGATCAGCGCGTCGCGCTACGTCCCGATCAGCGATGCGGGTTCGGAGATCTTCCAGCGCATCCGCACCGGCAACGGTGACTTCGTCGCGGCCGCCGCAGTGGGCAATACCGGTACCGGCACCATCGGCATCGGCGCGGTCACCGACCCTGCCGCCTGGAACGCCAACGGCAATCCGGCGAACTTCACCATCCGCTTCGACGTCAACGGCGCCACCAACCCGGCAACGACCACCTACGACCTGGTCGACAACGTGAGCGGCAACTCGCTGCTCACCGGGGCCGCGGCTTCTGCCACCGGCCCCTACCTGCGCACCTTCACGCCCGGCAGCGCGATCAACCTGCGCAGCCAGGGTGCCGAGCCCGCGTTCGACTTCGGTGCGACGGTCACGGTCGCCGGCAACCCGGGCGACGCAGATACCTTCACGGTGAGCCAGAGCCCGACGCAGAGCGTGTTCGCGACGGTGAACAACCTGATCACCGCGCTGTCGACCACGATCAGCACGCCGGCGCAGAGCGCGAAGCTGACCAACGACCTCGGCGCGGCACTCGCCAACATCGACCAGGCGATCAACCGCAGCCTGGACGTGCAGACGGCGATCGGGTCACGGATGAAGGAGATCGACGCCACCGAGGCGACCAACATCGACCTCGGACTGCAGTTCGAGGCGAGCGCAAGCGACCTGCGCGACGTCGACTATGCAAAGGCGATCAGTGACCTCACGCTGCAGAGGACCCTGCTCGAGGCGGCGCAGAAGTCGTTCGTGCAGGTGCAGGGACTCAGCCTGTTCAACCTGCTGTAGCCGTTCGGCGGGTGCTGCGGATCACCAGGTCCGGCCGGCACCCAGTTCGCGCAGCGTCGGCGTACCGTCGGCACGCCCGGCGTCGAACCAGTCCTCGATCAGCCGGAAGGAGATCGACAGGCTGCGCGGCAGCAGGAAACTGCCCGACAGCAGCCCGGCGACCATCTCCTCGCGGGTGAACCAGCGTGCATCGTCGAGCTCGGTGGTGTCGACCGTGATCGCCTCGCTGGTGGCGAAGGCATGGAAGCCGAGCATGATCGAGCTGGGGAACGGCCAGGGCTGGGACGAGTGGTAGACCACTTCGCCGCACACGATGCCGGTCTCTTCCTTCACCTCGCGCGCGACCGCTTCCTCGAGCGTCTCGCCCGGCTCGACGAAGCCGGCCACGGTGGAGAACCGGCCGGGTGGCCATTCGGGCTTGCGCCCGAGCAGGATGCGCTCGCCGCGGCTCACGGCGACGATCACCGCCGGGTCGGTACGCGGATAGCAGGACCGCTTGCACGCCTCGTTCAGGCAGACCCGCGAGTGCCCGGCCTCTGCGCTGCGCGTGGGCGAGCCGCAGCTGCCGCAATGGCGGTGCGTCTGGTGCCAGAACACCATCGCGCGTGCATGGGCCAGCAGCGCACCCTCGCGCGCCGGCAGCAGCGCAGCGGTGTCGCGCAGGTCGCGGAACTCGCCGAGCATGCTGAGCCGGGCGTGCGTGTCATCCTCGCGACCCGGCAGGCCGACCGCGAAGTAGGCAATGCCGTCGTCCTCGCCGAGCAGTACCAGCGTCTCGGTGGCCGCGACCAGTTCCGCCGCCGCCGCCCTGTCGAGCATCACCGCCGACAGGTCGTCGCCAGCACGGATCAGGTTGCGGCTGCGCCACACTGGAACCACGCGGCTCGACGGATCGGCCAGGCGCGCCGCCAGCCAGTCGGCGTCGCTGCGCAGGTGGGTGATGCGGTCCACGACATAGCCGCAGAGGCCGTTCAGGCGGGATTGAGAGCGATGGTCCATGGGGCTGGAAGATACCTCTCGCAGGGCGAAACGCCATGATAGTCTCATGGCGTCCAACTGTGCTTCCACCGGGATCAGTGCCGCAGGCGCCCGCGCTTCCAGTCCTTGACGATCTCGCGCGCCGCGTTGTGGCCGGGCGCCCCGGTGACCCCGCCGCCCGGATGGGTGCCTGAGCCGCACAGGTAGAGCCCGCGCAGTGCGCCGCGGTAGTCCGCATGGCCGAGGAAGGGGCGTGCGCTGTATAGCTGGTCCGGCGTCAGTGCCCCGTGGAAGATATCGCCGCCGACCAGCCCGTACTCGCGTTCGAGGTCCAGCGGGGTGTTCGCCTTGAATGCGATGACCGAGCGGCTGAAGTTCGGCGCGAAGCGATCGACCACCGCAAAGGCGCGGCGCACCGCCTCGTCCTTCGCGTCGTCCCACGATCGGCCGCCGGGCAGCTCGGGTGCGAACTGCTGGCAGAACAGGCTTGCCACATGCTGTCCGGGCGGCGCGAGCGAGTCGTCGACCGTGCTCGGGATCAGCACCTCGACGATCGGCTCGCGCGCGAGGCCCTCGGTACGGGCATCGAAGAATGCGCGCTCCATGTAGGCGAGCGACGGTGCGCAGATGATGCCCGACTGGTGGTGCACGCCGGTGCCGGGCAGGCAGGTGAACGCTGGCAGTTCGGACAGCGCGACGTTGATGCGCACCGTGCCGGAGCCGTTGCGATGGCCCGCCACGCGCTGCCGGAACTCCGGATCCATGCTGTCCTGCGGCACCAGGTCGCGGTAGAGGAGTTTCGGGTTCAGGTTCGAGACCACGCAGCGCGCGGCAATCTCCGTGCCGTCGGCCAGGGCCACGCCGCAGGCGCGGCCCTCGCGCACCAGCACCTGCGCGACCGGGGCATCGGTGACCAGTTCCACGCCGCGCCGACGGGCCTCGGCGGCCATCGCCTGGGTGATCGATCCCATGCCGCCGACCGCATGGCCCCAGGCGCCGCGGCGGCCGTTCACTTCGCCGAAGCAGTGGTGCAGCAGCACGTAGCCGCTGCCGGGCGTGTACGGGCTCGCATAGTGGCCGACCACCGCATCGAAGCCGAGCACCGCCTTGATCGGATCGGACTCGAACCAGCGGTCGAGCAGGTCGCCGGCGCTCTTGGCGACCAGGTCCAGCAGGTCGCGCCGCTCGGGCATCGACAGCCGGCGCACCCGGTTGCCGGTGGACAGGGCGCGCAGCATCTCGCCGATGCCGCCGCCGACGTTCGGCGGGGTCTCCAGCACGATGTCGCGCAGCACGTCTGCCACGCGCTCCAGCCGGTCGTAGTACTCGGGCAGCCGCTGCGCATCGCGCGACGAGAACTTCGCCACTTCCGCCTGGGTCGCCGCGAGCCCGCCACCCATCTTCAGGAACGAGGTGTCCGACAGCGGCAGGAAGTTGGCCAGCGGCCGCTCCAGCACGCGCAGGCCGTGTTCGGCGAGCCGCAGGTCGCGGATCACGGTGGGATTGAGCAGGCTGACCGTGTAGGACAGCGCCGAGTTGCGGAAGCCGGGATGGAAGGTCTCGGTCACCGCTGCGCCACCGAGCACCGGGCGCCGTTCCAGCACCCGGACCTTCAGTCCGGCCGCTGCCAGGTAGCAGGCGCAGGTCAGTCCGTTGTGGCCACCACCGATGATCAGTGCATCGAGCGTCGCGTCCGCCACCGCAGCCTCCCCGTGCCTATGCGTCCTTCGGGTTGAACAGGTTCAGCACGCCATCCAGGCCGGCATGGTTCAGTGCATGCGTGGCCGACGCCTGCACGGCAGGCTTGGCGCGCCAGGCGACGCTGGTGCCGGCCAGGGCCATCATCTTCAGGTCGTTCGCGCCGTCGCCGACCGCCAGCACGCCCGAGGCGCCGATAGCCAGGTCGCGGGCATGGCTGGCGAGTTCGGCGGCCTTGGCGTCCGCGTCGACGATGTCGCCCTCGATCTCGCCGGTCAGCCGTCCGTCCTCGATGACCAGCGTGTTCGACCGGGTGAAGTCGATCTGCAGGTGTTCCCGTACCCGGTCGGTGAAGTAGGTGAATCCGCCGGACACGAGCAGCGTTCGCACGCCGAGCGAGCGCAGCCGGCGCAGCAGCGACTCCGCCCCCGGCGAATACCTCAGCCGCTCCAGGAAGACCGACTCCAGTGAAGCGGCTTCGATGCCCGCCATCAGCTTGACACGCCGGCGCAGGCTCGACGGGTAGTCGAGCTCGCCGCGCATCGCCGCCGCCGTGATCTCGGAGACCTTGTCCTTGCAGCCGGCGAAGTCGGCGAGTTCGTCGATGCACTCGATGGTGATCAGCGTCGAGTCCATGTCGAAGGCGGCCAGCTTCAGCGTGTCCAGCCCGCGCGCGGCGGGGACCCACGCCCAGTCGAGCTTCTCGTTCGCGCAGAAGCCGGCGACATGTTCGTGCGGCTTCGCGTCGACCAGGCGGAAGGCGCCGTTGCCGAGGCCGGCGATGGAGCGGGCCCCGGTGAAGGTGGCGAGCATCTTGAGTGCGCGGGTCTCGACATCGATTCCCTGAACGATCAGGGCGGCGGGCGTTTCGGTTGGGGTCATTGCAGCGCCTGCAGGGTCTTGCGCAGAAGCTCGACGCGTTCGCCGGTATTGGCGAGCGGGACGTCGATGCGCAGCTTCTCGGAACCGGTCAGGCGATGGCCTGGCCGGCCGCGGACCAGCGCGATCACCTTTTGCGGGTCGACCGGCGGGTTGGGTATGAACTGTATCTGGACTGCGTTCGCTCCGGCGTCGATGCGCATCACGCCCAGCGGCCGGGACAGGATGCGCAGGCGGTGCGTGTCCACCAGCGTACGCGCCGGCTCCGGCAGCAGGCCGAAGCGGTCGACCAGTTCCTCGGACAGCGCCTCGAGTTCCTCCAGCGATTCGCAGTTGGCCAGCCGCTTGTACAGCACCAGGCGCTCGTGCACGTCGGCGCAGTAGTTCTCAGGCAGTACCGCCGTGGCATGCAGGTTGATTTCGGTGGTGATCGCCAGCGGTGCATCCAGGTCAGGCTCCTTGCCCGCGCGCAGCGAGCGCACGGCCGAGGACAGCATCTCGGTGTACATGCCGAAGCCGATCTCCTGCATCTCGCCGGACTGGTTGTCGCCGAGCACCTCGCCCGCGCCCCGGATCTCCAGGTCGTGCATGGCAAGGTAGAAGCCCGAGCCGAGTTCCTCCATCATCTGGATGGCATCGAGCCGCTTGCGTGCATCGGCGCTGACCGGTGCCTCGTCGTGGGTCAGCAGGTAGGCATAGGCCTGGTGGTGCGAGCGGCCGACCCGGCCGCGCAGCTGGTGCAGCTGTGCCAGGCCGAATCGGTCGGCGCGGTCGATGATGATCGTGTTCGCGCTCGGCACGTCGATGCCGGTCTCGATGATGGTCGTGCACAGCAGCAGGTTGAAGCGCTGCTGGTAGAAGTCGCGCATCACGTACTCGAGTTCGCGCTCGCGCATCTGTCCGTGGGCGATGCGGATGCGCGCCTCCGGGATCAGCCGCACCAGCTTCTCCTCGAGGTTGGCGATGGTGCCGATGTCGTTGTGCACGAAGTAGATCTGGCCGCCCCGCCGCAGTTCGCGCTGGCAGGCCTCACGCAGCAGGCCGTCGGAGGTACGCGACACGAAGGTCTTGATCGCCAGGCGCTTCTCGGGTGCGGTCGCGATCACCGAGAAGTCGCGCAGTCCTTCCATAGCCATCGCCAGGGAGCGCGGGATCGGCGTCGCGGTGAGGGTCAGCACGTCGACCTCGGCACGCAGGGCCTTCAGGCGCTCTTTCTGGCGCACGCCGAAGCGGTGCTCTTCGTCGATGATCACCAGCCCCAGGTTGGCGAACTTCACGTCGGGCTGGATCAGGCGATGGGTGCCGATCGCGATGTCGATCTTGCCGTCGGCCAGTCCGGCCAGCGCCGCCGACTGCTCCTTCGCGGACCGGAAGCGCGACAGCTCGGCCAGCTTCACCGGCCATTCGGCGAAGCGGTCGGAGAAGGTCTGGTGGTGCTGTTCGGCAAGCAGCGTCGTGGGCACCAGCACGGCCACCTGCTTGCCCTCGTTGACCGCGACGAAGGCGGCGCGCAGCGCGACCTCGGTCTTGCCGAAGCCGACGTCGCCGCAGACCAGCCGGTCCATCGG
>CANGYF010000016.1 GCA_947458265.1 Betaproteobacteria bacterium | reverse complement strand
CAGGGACCCAGTCGGGCCAGTGCTTCGAAATGCTCGCGCGTCGGGTAGCCCATGTGGCGCTCGAACCCGTAGCCGGGATGCTCCAGCGCCAGCTCCCGCATCCGCGCGTCGCGCGCCGTCTTGGCCAGGATGGACGCCGCCGAGATGGCGGCCACCCGGGCATCGCCGCCGACCACGGCACGCAGAGCGAAGCCGTGCCCGGCCTCGAACTCGGGCAGCCGGTTGCCGTCCACCCAGACCGCCTGCGGCGGTGTCTGCAGGGCGAGCACGGCCCTGCGCATGGCCTGCAGACTGGCGTTCAGGATGTTCAGGGCGTCGATCTCGGCAGGCTCCGCCGCCGCGATCGACCAGCAGAGCGCGCGTTCACGGATCTGCTGCGCCAGCGCCTCGCGCCGCGCCGGGGTCAGGACCTTTGAATCGGCCAGCCCTGCGATCGGCCGGCGCGGGTCGAGCACGACAGCAGCCGCGTGGACCGGACCAGCGAGCGGCCCGCGGCCCGCTTCGTCCACCCCGCAGAGGCCGGGCGGGAGCGGTCCGAGTGGCGCGGTACGGCCGACCGTGCCGCCCCCACCGCTGGCGCTGGTGGCCCTGATCACCCGACGAGCCACCCTAGCCTTCCAGCACTTCCAGCACCGCCGTCGACGTACGCTCGGCGCTGCCCTGGCGCAGTTCATCGTGCATCCTCGCGAACAGTTCGCCCAGGTCGCGCCGCACCGACGCATCGACGACCAGGTTGGCCAACGCCTGGGACAGGTTCTCGGCCGTCGCATGCTCCTGAATCAGTTCGGGAACCACGAAGCGCCCGGCCAGGATGTTCGGCAGGCCGCCATACGCCAGGTAGCCCTTGCCGCGCATCAGCCGCCATGACCAGTCTGCCATCCGGTAGGTGATCACCATCGGGCAACGCAGCAGGGCCGCCTCGAGCGTCGCAGTCCCGGAGGCGACCAGGGCCGCATCCGCCGCAGTCAGGGCAGCGTGGGCATGGCCGAACAGGATCTGCACCGGCAGGTGCTGGGCATCCTGGTCATACAGGGCGCGCTCGAAGCGGCCGCGTGTTTCCCGGCTCACCAGCGGCACCAGGAACTGCGCATCGGGCAGGCGCGCATGCAGCCGGCGCGCGGTCTCGACGAACAGGTCGGCCATGTACTCCAGTTCGCCATCGCGGCTGCCGGGCAGCAGCGCGATGACTGGTGCCGAGGCCGGCAGGCGCAGGCGTTCGCGGGTGCCGACATGGTCGGGGAACTCCGGCAGCAGGTCGGCGAGCGGATGCCCGACGTAAGTCGCAGGTACACCCTGCCGCTCGAGCAGCGGCTTCTCGAAAGGGAACAGCGCAAGCACCCGGTCGGCAGCTTCCTTCAGCAGCCGCACCCGCTCGCCGCGCCATGCCCAGATCGACGGACAGACATAGTGGATCGTACGCACCCCGTTCGCACGCAGCCGGCGCTCGACCTCGAGGTTGAAGTCGGGCGCATCGATTCCGATGAACAGGTCGGGCTTGCTGCGCGACAGGCGGGATACCAGCCTGCGCCGCACGGCGAGGATTTCGCGGTAGCGGCGCAGCACCTCGACATAGCCGCGCACCGCCAGCGTCTCCATCGGATGCCAGCAGTCGAGGCCGGCAGCACGCATCTTCGGGCCACCGATGCCGCAGAACGCGATATCCGGACGGCGCGCATGCAGCGCCGCCATGAGTTCCGCCCCCAGCAGGTCGCCCGACGGCTCACCCGCGACCAGTGCTACCGTCGTCAACGCGCGAGCCCGCGGCGCTGCGCGGCGATGAAGGCTGTCAGCAGGCCGATCAGCGGAACCTCGGCCGCCTGGCGCTCGAGTTCGACACGCGCTTCCTCGAGCGGCAGGCCGGACCGGTACAGGGTGCGGTAGGCACGCTTCACCGCCTGCACCGTCTCCGCATCGTGGCCACGACGGCGCAGCCCCTCGCTGTTTATACCCTTCGGCCCGGCTGGATTGCCGGCCGCCATGACGAACGGTGCGATGTCCTGCAGCACCACGCTGCCGACCGAGGTGATGCAGTGTGCGCCGATGCTGCAGAACTGGTGCACGCCGGTGAAGCCGCCGAGGATCGCATGGTCTCCGATCGAGACGTGGCCGGCCAGCTGGCTGCTGTTTGCGATGATCACCTGATCACCGACGAGGCAGTCGTGCGCCACGTGCACGTAAGCCATGATCCAGTTGTCACTGCCGATGCGGGTCACGCCCCCATCCTGCACCGTGCCGCAGTTGAACGTGCAGAACTCGCGGATGGTGTTGCGGTCACCGATCACCAGGCGTGTCGGCTCGCCGGCGTACTTCTTGTCCTGCGGCACTTCGCCGATCGAGCAGAACTGGAAGATCCGGTTGTCGCGGCCGATCTCGGTCAGGCCGCGGATGACGCAATGCGGACCGATCGACGAACCCGGGCCGATCTTCACCCCAGGCCCGATCAGGGTGTACGCGCCGACCTCGACGTCCTCGGCAAGCTCCGCGCCGGGCTCGACGATCGCCGTCGGATGGATACGCATGCTCATGGTCGTCACCCGCGGGCGCTCAGACGATGGCCCGGCGCACGCAGGTGATCTCGCACTCGGCGGTCAGCTGTCCGTCGACCCTGGCGACGGCCTTGAACTTGTACACGTCGCGCATGTGACGGGTAAGTTCAACCTCGAGGTGCAACTGGTCGCCAGCATGCACCGGCCGCTTGAAACGCGCGCCGTCGACGCCGGCGAGGTAGTACACCGACCCGTCGTCAGGGCGCGACTCCACGGTCTTGAAAGAGAGAATGGCGGCTGCCTGCGCAAGGCTCTCGATGATCAGCACGCCCGGCATCACCGGATGGTGCGGAAAGTGGCCCGGGAAGAACGGCTCGTTGATCGACACGTTCTTCAGTGCATGGATGCGCACGCCCGGCTCGCAGGCGAGCACCCGATCGACCAACAGGAACGGAAATCGGTGCGGCAGGTACTGCAGGATCTGGTGGATATCCATCGCTTCAGTCAATTCACTCCCCCTCCATGCCCGCCCGGTCGCCCGGCCGGCCGTTCCCCGTGTTCGATTCGAGCGCAGACAGGCGCGCCTCGAGTTCCTTGATCCGATCGGCCATGCGCGCCAGGTGCCGCACCTGGGCGGCATTCTGCAGCCACCGATCGTGTTCCTGGACCGGCATGTACCCGGTCACCTTCCCCCGCTGGTGTATCGAGCGGGTGACCAGCGTGAACGGCGATACTTCGACGCCGTCTGCGATCTCCAGATGGCCGAGTATGCCTGCGGCACCGCCGATCCGGCAGCCGGTGCCGATGCGCGCACTGCCCGCGATACCGACGCAGCCGGCGATCACGCTGAACGGCCCGATGCGAACGTTATGTCCGACCTGGACCAGATTATCTATCTTGCAGCCTTCGCCGACCACCGTGTCGTCGAGCGCACCGCGATCTATCGTGGTGTTCGCACCGATCTCGACGTCATCGCCGACCACCACTGCACCGATCTGCGGGATCTTCACCCAGCGCCCCTGATCGGGCGCAAAACCGAAGCCGTCCGCGCCGATCACCGCGCCCGGATGCAGCAGGCAGCGCACACCGATCGTGCAACCGGCGCAGACCGTGACATTCGCGACGAGCACCGTATCGCTGCCGATCACGGCGCCCGCCAGCACCCGGCAGCCCGGGCCGATCGAGGCACCTGCGCCGACCACCGCACCGGCCTCGATCGTGGCACCGGGCCCGACCGCTGCAGATGGATCGACGCACGCCGCGGGGTGGATCGAGGCAGTCGGATCGATGCCGGGTACGACCGGCGCGGTCGGATGCAGCCGCTGCGCGACACGGGCGTAATAGGCGTAGGGATTGGGCGTGACGATCCGCGGCAGCCCGGTCGCACCGCGCTCGGACTCCGCCAGGATCACCGCGCTGGCGCGGGTGGTGGCCAGCTGTGACCGGTACCGCGGGTTCGCCAGGAAGCCGATCGCACCGGGTGTCGCCTCGGACAGCGACCCCACCGACGTGATCAGCGGGTCGCCGCCGACGCACTCTCCGCCCAGGAGTGCGGCGATCTCGGACAGTCTCAGCGCCATCTGGAAGGAGAAGCGGCTGGAGCCAACCGCCGGAGGATGGCTACTTGTCGGACGCGGACAAGGCCTTGAGGACCTTTTCCGTGATGTCGATACGCGGGCTGCGGTAGACCGCCTCCTGGAACACCAGGTCGAGCTTGTCGCTCTCGGCAATGCGCTTGATCACCACATTCACCCGCTCGAGCACGCTTGCCATCTCCTCGTTGCGCCGGATGTTCAGGTCTTCGCGGAACTCGCGCTGAAGCCGCTGGAACTGCTGCGTCAGGCGGGCCAGTTCCTGCTCGCGCTTGTTGCGTTCGCCATCGGACAGCGTCAGCCCTTCCTTCTCGAGCGACGCCTGAAGCTCCTTGGCGCGCGCGGCGAGCCGCTGCAGTTCCTGGTCACGAGGGGCGAAATCCTTCTCGAGGCGCTTCTGCGCCCGGACGGCGGGAGCGGCCTCGCGCAGGATCCTCTCGGTATCCACGAACCCGATGCGGATATCGGAAACCTGCGCCCACGCCGCCGGACCAACGGCAAGCGTCATCACAAGACCGATCGCCAACCAGAACCTTCGAACCATCCCTGCCCCCGAATGAACGACAGGTGCTTCAAGCACCTCGCCGCATATCATACCACCGGTCAGAACCCGGTCCCGAAGGTGAACTGGAAGCGCTGGAGGCGGTCGGTGCTCTCGTTGTTGAGCGGTTTCGCCATGCTGAGCTTGAGCGGACCGAACGGCGACACCCAGGTCACCGCGAGGCCGGTGGAGTAACGGATGTTGGTCGTCGTGAACGACTCGTCGGCGAAGCCGCCATCGACGAAGGTGCTGAGGCGTACCGAGCGGTCGTTACGCAACCCGGGGAACGGGAACAGCAGTTCGATGTTGCCCACCAGCTTGTGCGAGCCACCGAGCGACGTATTGTCGGTGTCGCGCGGGCCGACCGAGCCGGTCGCATAGCCGCGCACGGAATTGATGCCGCCGACGTAGTAGTTGCGGTAGAAGGGCAACGGCTTGCCGCCCAGCCCCTGGCCGTAACCGACGTCGCCAGTCAACTGCAGGGTGACGTCGCGGCTGATCGGCATGAAGTACTGTCCGACGTAGCTCAACCGGTAATACTCGAGCTCGCTGCCCGGGATGGTCACCTCGGCGAAGGCGCGCTGGAACGTGCCCCGGGTCGTGTAGATGCGGCTGTCCCGGCGGTCGATCGCGAAACCGACGGTGGCGAACATCGCCTGGTTCGATGCACCGAAGGTGTTGACGAAGTCGATGTAGCGCTTCGGGCTGTCCGGATAGGTCGTGATGTCGGTCTGCTCTACCGTCAGGCCGACGTTCACCGTGACGTTGTCGGTGACCGGGATGCCCAGGCGCCCGCCGAGGCCGGCGGTCTTCGTCAGGTAGTTGCCCAGGCCCAGCGAAGAGGGATCGTAGTTGCGCCGGTACAGGTCGAAGCCGGCGCTGATCCCGTCGCTGGTGAAATACGGATTGGTAAAGGAGATCGACGCGGTACGGTTGACCCGCCCGCTGTTCAGTTGCACGGCCAGCGCATTGCCGCTGCCGAAGATGTTGTTCTGCGACACCGAGCCCTGGAGGATCAGGCCGTCGCCGCTGGAGAAACCGGCGCCGAACAGCAGATTGCCGGTCGAGCGCTCGACCACGGAGACGTTGACGTCCACCTGGTCGTTCGCACCCGGTACCGCCGGTGTCTCGATGTTGACTTCGGAGAAGTAGCCCAGCCGGTCGACCCGGCGGCGCGAGCGGGTCAGCGCCTCTGCGTTGTACCAGCCCCCCTCGAACTGGCGCATCTCGCGCCGGATCACCTCGTCGCGCGTGCGGGTGTTGCCGGCGACATTGACCCTGCGCACGTACACCCTGCGACCGGGGTCGACGAAGAAGGTGAACGAGGCGGTACGCTTCTCCTTGTCGATCTCGGGCACCGCGTTGACATTGGCAAAGGCATAGCCCTCGTCGCCGAGGCGCTCGGTCATCGCCTTGGTCGATTCGGTCAGGCGCTCGCGCGAGAAGGTCTCGCCGGGCTTGATGCGCAGCAGGCGGCGCATCTCGGCCTCTGGCAGCAGGAGTTCGCCGCCGAAGCGCACATCCGATACCGTGTAACGCTCGCCTTCGGACACGTTGATCGTGATGAAGATGTCGCGCCGGTCCGGCGTGATCTGGACCTGCGTCGACTCGACGTTGAACTCGAGGTAGCCCCGGTTCTGATAGTACGAGCGGACCGTCTCGATATCGGCGGAGAGGCGGTCGCGCGAATACTGGTCCAGCTTGCTGTACCAGGTGAGCCACCCGGGGGTGCGCTGCGACATCAGCCCGAGCAGCAGGCTCTCGGAGAACACCTTGTTGCCGACGAAGTTGATCTGCCGGATGCGCGCGACCTCACCTTCGCTGATCTGGAAGGACACGCCAACGCGGTTGCGCTCCAGCGGCGTCACCGTGGTCTGCACCTGCGCCGCATAGCGGCCGCGGTTGATGTACTGACGCTTGATCTCCTGCTCGGCGCGTTCGAGCTGAGCCTTGTCGAAGATGCGCCCGTCGGCGAGCCCGATGCCGCGCAGCGCCGCACGCAGCTGGTCTACGCTGAATTCCTTCGAACCGCTGATCTCGACGGAGGCGATCGCCGGGCGCTCCTGCACCGTCACGATCAGCACGTCGGCGGCGACTTCCAGCCGCACGTCGGTGAAGAAGCCCGTCGCGTAGAGCGCGCGGATCGCCTGCGCCGCGGTCGCCTCGCTCATGCGCTCGCCGACCTTGACCGGCAGGTAACCGAAGATGGTACCCGGCTCGGTCCTCTGCAGGCCTTCCACCCGGATGTCACGGACGGTGAAAGGATCGAACGCGGAGCTTGCCTGGGCCCAGCACAACGCCAGCCCAACCACCAGATGTCTTGCGCGCAGCATGTAGTCGTAGGAGTTTGGGCGATCGCCGGCAGCACGCTGCCGGCAGACCCTGTAGCAAGGGTCTGCCCGGATTAACCGCCGATCAGGCGATGGATGTCATTGAATATCGCGAACGCCATGAGGACGAACAGCACCCCCATCCCTACCTGCTGGCCGATCGCCATGGCCCGTTCGGAGACCGGGCGCCGAACCACGACCTCGAAGGCATAGTACATCAGGTGCCCGCCGTCCAGCATCGGGATCGGCAGCAGGTTCAGCACCCCGAGGCTGATGCTGATCAGCGCGATGAAGGTGAGATAGGCGAGCCATCCCACCTGCACCGACTGGCCGGCGTAATCGGCGATGGTGATCGGACCGGACAGGTTCTTCAGGGAGACCTGTCCGATCAGCATCTTGCCGAGCATCTGCAGGCTCAGCACGGAGGTACTCCAGGTCTTCGCCACGGCCTCGCCCAGGCTCTCCACCGGACCATGGCGGACGTCGACCATCATCCGCTCGACCTGCGCCGGATCGACCTTCGGCCCGATGCCGACCTTGCCGATCACCTGCCCGCCCTCCTCCGACGGCTCCGGCACCAGCCGGACCGTCGGCGCGGCACGCCCGTCCCGATCCACCTCGATCTCGAGCGGCTTGCCCGGGCTCGATCGGATCGCCTTGACCAGACCTTCCCAGTCGTCGATGGTGCGCCCGTCGACGGCCAGTACCCGGTCCCCCGCCAGCAGGCCAGCCCGTTCGGCAACGCCGCCGCCGACGATCCGGCCGATCACCGGCTCGAACTTCGGCTGCGCCACGACCAGTCCGACATACCCGAGGAAGTTTTCTTCGAGCTGGGCGGTGGTGATGCCGGACAGGTCGAGCCGGCGCAGCACTTCGCGGCCACCAGCGTCCACCACGTCGACGTCGACGGCGGCGCGATCGACGCCCTCACGCAGCAGGCGCCAGCGCGCATCCTGCCATTGCACGACCGGCTCGCCGGCGACCGCGCGCAGGGTGTCGCCGCCCTTGAACCCGGCTGCGGCTGCGATCGATCCCGCCGGCGGCTCGGCGATCACCGGCTTCATGCCCGGGATGCCGTGCATGAACAGGCCCCAGTACAGGACGATCGCGAGCAGGAAATTGGCGATCGGACCGGCCGCGACGATCGCGATGCGCTTCCACACCGATTGCCGGTTGAACGCACGCGGCAGGTCCTCGGGCGCGACATCGTCCTCGCGCTCGTCGAGCATCTTCACGTAGCCGCCCAGCGGGATCGCACCGATCACCCATTCGGTACGGTCTGCGCCGTGGATCCTGCGCACCAGCGGCCGGCCGAAACCGACCGAAAAGCGCAGCACCTTGACGCCGCACCAGCGCGCGACGCTGTAATGCCCGAGTTCGTGCACGACGATGAGGACGCCGAGCGCGATGATGAAGGCGACGACCGTGGTCAGCATGGCGGGGGGTGCTTCCGGGGAATGGCGAGGGGATTGCGGACGATACTAGCAGGCGCGGCGTGCAACGGCCGCCGCTGCCGCGCGTCGAGCGGCCGCATCGGCCACCAGCACGCCCTCCACCGATCCGGCATCGCCGGGCAACGCCTGCGCGAGCACCGACTCGATCACCGGCGCAATGTCACCGAAGCGCAGCCGGCGGTCGAGGAAGGCCTCGACCGCGATCTCGTTCGCGGCGTTGAGCACCGTGCTTGCGATGCCGCCGGCGGCAAGCGCAGCCCAGGCGAGCGGCAGGCACGGGAAGCGCTGCGGGTCGGGCGCTTCGAACTCCAGGCGTCCGGTCTTCAGCAGGTCGAGGAACTCGACGCCGGCATCGATGCGGGCCGGGAATCCGAGGCCGTAGGCGATCGGCGTGCGCATGTCGGGCTGTCCGAGCTGGGCCAGTACGGAACCGTCGCAATACTCGACCATCGAATGCACGACGCTCTGTGGATGCACCAGCACCTCGATCTCCGACGGCGCAGCCCCGAACAGCCAGTGGGCCTCGATCACCTCGAGCGCCTTGTTCATCATGGTCGCGGAGTCGACCGAGATCTTGCGTCCCATCACCCAGTTCGGGTGGCGGCAGGCCTCCTCAGGCGTCACGTCGGCCACCGATTCCGGCGAGCGCTTGCGGAACGGGCCACCGGAGGCGGTGAGCAGGATGCGGCGCACGCCCGCCGCACGCAGGTCACCCGAGAAATCGCGCGGCAGGCACTGGAAGATCGCGTTGTGCTCGCTGTCGATCGGCACCAGCGACGCGCCGTGACGACGCAACTCGCCGATGAACAGGCCGCCGGTCATCACCAGCGCTTCCTTGTTGGCCAGCAGCACGCGCTTGCCGTGGCGAGCCGCCTCGAGCGTGGGCATGAGGCCGGCGGCCCCGACGATCGCCGCCATCACCACCGTCGCATCCGGATGGCCGGCCGCGGCGATGCAGGCCTGCGGCCCGGCGGCCACCTCGGTCCGCACGCCAC
The DNA here is from genome assembly GCA_947458265.1 of Betaproteobacteria bacterium. Taxonomy (GTDB): domain Bacteria; phylum Pseudomonadota; class Gammaproteobacteria; order Burkholderiales; family CAIKXV01; genus CAIKXV01. The sequence continues at coordinate 92,614 of CANGYF010000016.1, read as the reverse complement.
GCTCGCGCAGCCGCCGCTCCAGCGCCTCGGCTGCGGCCGGGTCGGACAGCACCGCGAGTTTCGGCTGGAACTCGAGGCACTGTTCATACAGCCGCTCGACCTGGGTCGCGGCGGTCAGCGCGACCACCTCGAAGCGGCCGGGATGCCGCCGGACGATGTCGAGCGTGTTCACGCCGATCGTTCCGGTCGCGCCGAGAACCGTAAGGCCGGCCACTGGAGTCTTCACCTGGACAGTCATGGGATCATCCGACAGAAATGTACATCGCGAGCGCGGCCACGGGGAGCGTCGAGGTCAATCCATCGATACGGTCCAGCACGCCGCCATGGCCGGGCAGCAGCGTGCCGCTGTCCTTCGCCCCCGCCTGGCGCTTGACCAGCGACTCGAACAGGTCGCCGAGCACGCTCAGCGCGGTCAGCGTGAGCGCGAGCGACCAGCCGGGTGCCCCGGCCAGCGGCCCGGTGCCGGCAGCACCGCTCGCCTGCAGCACGAACAGATAGAGGGCGACGCCGACGGCGCCGCCGGCCACGCCTTCCCAGGTCTTGCCCGGGCTGATCGACGGAGCCAGCTTGTGGCGACCGAACGCACGTCCGGCGAAATAGGCACCGGTGTCCGCTATCCAGACGATGCACAGCAGGGACAGCAGTTGCCAGGGCCACTGGCCCAACCACACCAGGGCGGCACCGGCCGGGGCGAGCACCAGCCAGCCGACAGGCACAGAGGCCTTGCGCACGGCAGCCGCCCGGGCGAGGAACGCGGGCATCAGCATCGCCCAGGCCAGCCCGGCCAGGGCCCATGCGCCCACCGCCCACGAAAGCGGGACGCCGACCAGCGGAGCGCAGATGGACGCCACCACCACGGCACAGAAGACGGCCGTGGACGTGCGCCGAAGTCCGGTGAGCTTCGCCCACTCGTACGCACCGATGGCGAAGAATGCAGCGACGCCGAGCGTCCAGACCCAGTGCGGCACGAACCACAACCCGGCAACGCAGAGTGCGATCAGGACGACGGCGGTGGCTACCCTCTGCCCGAGCATGCTCAGCGGTGCCCCGGCACAGTGGCGTCGGTCACTGCGTACCGACGATCGTGGCCTTGACCGCCGGATCGCCCGCCGCAGCAGGCGCGCCGGCCACCGTGCGCACGGCATGGCCGGCCTCGCGCCGTACCTGGTCGCTGGTGCGCCCGAAGCGCCGCTCACGGCTGCGGAAGGCTTCGATCGCAGCCTGCACGTCCGCGGCACCGAAGTCGGGCCAGAGCGTCTCGGTGAACCAGAGTTCGGTGTAGGCGAGCTGCCACAGCAGGAAGTTGCTGATCCGGGTCTCGCCGCCGGTGCGGATGAAGAGATCCGGCTCAGGTGCATGCGCCATCGACAGATGGGCGGCGATCTCGTCCTCCGCCAGCGGCAGGGATGCGTCTCCAGCGCCGGTGACAGCCCGGGCAGCCAGCGCACGGTTGACCGCCTGCGTGATGTCCCAGCGCCCGCCATAGTTGGCAGCGATCGTCAGCGTCATGCGCGAGTTGTCGCGGGTGGTGGCCTCGGCGTCCTCGATCAGCCGCTGCAGGGCCGGCTCGAAGCGTGCGCGATCGCCGGCCACGCGGAAGCGCACACCATGCTCGTGCAGGCGCGAGACTTCCTGTTCGATGGCGGTGGCGAACAGTTCCATCAGGGCCGACACCTCGTCGGCAGGCCGGCGCCAGTTCTCGCTGCTGAAAGCGAACAGCGTCAGGTACTCGATGCCCTGTTCGCCGCAGGCCTGCACCGCGGCGCGCACGGCGCTGGCGCCGCGCCGGTGCCCGGCGATGCGTGGCAGCATGCGCTGCCGCGCCCAGCGGCCGTTGCCATCCATGATGATCGCCACGTGGCGCGGAACATCGAGGATGGGCGAGCCTGGCGAGGTCGGGTCAGGCCGGCGGAACATCGTGTCAGACCGCCAGCAGTTCGGCTTCCTTGACCTGCAGCGCCTTGTCGATCTCGGCGATGAAACGGTCGGTGAGCTTCTGGACATCTTCCTGGGCCCGCCGCTCGTCGTCCTCGGCGACCTTCTTGTCCTTGAGGAGCGCCTTCAGTTCGGCATTGGCGTCGCGACGCACGTTGCGCACCGCGACCTTGGCGTCCTCGCCCTCGCCGCGCACGACCTTGATCAGGTCACGGCGCCGCTCCTCGGTCAGCGACGGCATCGGCACGCGCACGAGTTCGCCAGTGGTCGACGGATTCAGCCCGAGGTCGGAGTCGCGGATCGCCTTCTCGATCGTGCTGGCCATCTTCTTCTCCCAGGGCGTGACGCCGATCGTGCGTGCATCGATCAGGGTGATGTTCGCCACCTGGGTGATCGGCGTCGGCGAGCCGTAGTAGTCGACCTGGATGTGGTCGAGGATGCCGGGATGCGCACGCCCGGTGCGCACCTTCGCCAGGTTGGCCTTGAGCGCCTCGACGCTCTTGACCATCTTCTGCTCGGCGTTCGTCTTGACCTCTGCAATCATCTGCTGCTCCGCACTGATCAGGAATGAACCAGCGTGCCTTCGCTGTCACCGGAAACCACGCGCCTGAGGGCGCCCGGCTTGAAGATGCTGAAGACACGTATCGGCAGGTTCTGGTCGCGACACAGCGTCAGCGCCGTGGCGTCCATCACCTTGAGCTGCTTGTTGACCGCCTCGTCGAACGTCAACGAGTCGTAGCGCGTCGCGGCCGGGTTGAGATGCGGGTCTTCGGTGTAGATGCCGTCGACCTTGGTCGCCTTCAGCACGACGTCGACGCCCATCTCCATGCCGCGCAGCGCCGCTGCCGTGTCGGTGGTGAAGAACGGGTTGCCGGTACCGGCTGCGAAGATAACCACCCGGCCCTCTTCAAGGTAGCGCATGGCCTTGCCGCGGATGTAGGGTTCGGCCACCTGCTCCACCGTCAGCGCCGACTGCACGCGCGTCTCGATGCCCGCCTTGCGCAGCGCATCCTGCAGCGCCAGCGCGTTGATGATCGTGGCCAGCATGCCCATGTAGTCGGCCGTCGCGCGATCCATGCCCGCCGCGCCCGGGGCGACGCCGCGGAATATGTTGCCGCCGCCGATGACCACCGCGGTCTGTACCCCGAGGCGGACCACTTCGGCGACCTCCTCGACGATGCGTGCGATCGTCGGGCGGTTGATGCCGAACTGGTCCGGACCCATCAGGGATTCCCCGGACAGCTTGAGCAGGATCCTGCGGTACGCAGGCCCCCGGGCTGCCGTGGCGGCCCCGGCTCCTGCATCGGGCTGGTGCTGGTCGTCGGCCATGCGGGATCAGACTCCCTTCGCTGCAGCCGCAACCTCGGCTGCGAAATCGACCTGCTTCTTCTCGATGCCTTCGCCGACCAGGAACAGCACGAAGCGCTTGACCGAGGCACTCCTGGACTTGAGAAGCTGCTCGATGGTCTGCTTGTCGTCCTTGACGAACGGCTGGCCGAGCAGGGTCACTTCCTTCAGGTACTTCTGGACCGAGCCTTCGACCATCTTCTCGACGATCTCGGCCGGCTTGCCGGATTCGGCAGCTTTCTGCGCCGCGATCGAGCGCTCTTTCTCGATCAGCTCGGCAGGGACTTCGTCGCGACTGAGCGATACCGGCTTGGTCGCCGCGATGTGCATCGCGATGTCCTTGGCGAGCGCCTCGTCGCCACCGACCACGTCGACCACGACGCCGATCTTGGAACCGCCGTGGATGTAGGTGGCAATGCGCCCCTGCCCCTCGATGCGCACGAAGCGGCGCAGCGAGAGGTTCTCGCCGATGCGGCCGACCAGTTCCGCACGCGTAGCCTCGACGGTCGAGCCGCCGAGCGCGAGTTGCGACAGGGCAGCGACGTCGGCCGGCGACTGCTCGGCCACCAGCGCGGCGCAATCGCGCGCGAACTTGAGGAAGTCGTCGTTCTTGGCGACGAAATCGGTCTCGCAGTTGATCTCGATGATCGCCGCCAGCTTGCCGTCGCCCGACACGTGGATGCCGACCACGCCTTCGGCGGCGATCCGGCCGGCTGCCTTGGTCGCCTTGTTGCCCAGCTTAACGCGCAGGATCTCTTCTGCGCGCGCCATGTCGCCGGCCGCTTCGGTCAGCGCCTTCTTGCATTCCATCATCGGCGCGTCGGTCTTCTCGCGCAGTTCCTTCACCATGCCAGCAGTGATCTCGGCCATGGACTTATCCTTCCTGTTCAGCGGCGTGCCGCAGGGCACGCCTGTACGTCGAATCGATCGGTTGAACCCGGCACCACAAGCTGCGTTCGCCGGATATGCGGGGCTCGAAGCCCCGCGCCTGCCTGCTGCACCGTCCGGCGGTCAGGCCTGGACGGCTTCCTCGTCGCCCGACTCGACCTCGACGAACTCGTCGCCAACGATCTCCTGGATGGACTGGCTGCGCCCTTCGAGGATCGCGTCGGCCACGCCGCGGGCGTACAGACGCACGGCACGGCTGGAGTCGTCGTTGCCCGGGATCACGTAATGCACCCCATCCGGCGAGTTGTTGCTGTCGACGATGGCGATCACCGGGATGCCCAGCACCCTGGCTTCCTGCACGGCGATCTTGTGGTAACCAACGTCGATGATGAAGATCGCGTCGGGCAGCGAGGTCATGTCCTTGATGCCGCCGAGCGAACGCTCGAGCTTCTCGAGGTCACGCTGGAACGTCAGGGCTTCCTTCTTGGAGAGCTTCTCGGCATTGCCTTCGGCCACCATGGTCTCGAGGTCCTTCAGGCGCTTGATCGAGCCCTTGACCGTCTTGAAGTTCGTGAGCATGCCGCCCAGCCAGCGGTGATCGACGAACGGCGCGCCGGCGCGGGTGGCTTCCTCGCGCACGATCTCGCGAGCCTGGCGCTTGGTGCCGACGAACAGGATGTTGCCCTTGTTCATGGCGAGCTTGCGCACGAACTTCATCGCCTCGTCGTACATGACGATCGACTTCTCGAGGTTGATGATGTGGATCTTGTTCCGGTGCCCGAAGATGTACGGTGCCATCTTGGGGTTCCAGTAACGGGTCTGGTGGCCGAAATGGACCCCGGCTTCCAGCATGGTGCGCATGGTGACTGACATCGAGAAACTCCTTAGGGTTGGTCCGCCACGCGCCGCAACTGCCTCCGCCCGGCCGGAACCGCAATCCCGGAAGGACAGACACCCTGTGATCGGTGCGTGTGTGAGATGGTTGAGAACAAAACGAACATTATTGGTACAACGACTAACCCCTAAAGGTACCACGATCGGCAGACCCGATCCAGCGGGTCCGGCCGGCGCAGGACGCCGGCGCTGTCCGGGATGATTCATAATCCCGCCACGAAACTCTGGAACACGCCCGATGCTGCAGCCACCTCCTCGCAAGTCCGCCATCAACCTGAAGACCCCGGACGAGATCGCCCTGATGCGGATTGCAGGCCGTCTCGCCTCCGAGGTGCTCGATTTCATCGGTCCCCACGTGCAGCCCGGCGTCACCACCGACGCGCTCGATCGACTCTGTCACGACTACATCACCGGCGTGCAGCAGGCGATCCCGGCACCGCTCAACTACGCGCCGGCGGGCTATGCGCCGTATCCGAAGTCGGTCTGCACGTCGGTCAACCACGTGGTCTGCCACGGCATCCCGGGCGACAAGACGCTGCGCCCCGGCGACATCATCAACATCGACATCACCGTGATCAAGGACGGCTTCCACGGCGACACCAGTCGCATGTTCCATGTCGGCGAACCGTCGATCCAGGCACGCCGGCTGTGCGAACTCACCCACTCGTGCATGTGGGCCGGCATCCGGCAGGTCCGGGCCGGGGCCACGCTGGGCGACATCGGGCACGCGATCCAGACGCTCGCCGAGGGCAACGGGTTCAGCGTGGTACGCGAGTTCTGCGGCCATGGCATCGGTCGCCGGTTCCATGAAGATCCGCAGGTCCTGCACTACGGCCGCCCCGGCACTGGCGTACGCCTTGAAGCCGGCATGACCTTCACCATCGAGCCGATGATCAACGCCGGCAAGGCCGGCATCCGGCAACTGGCCGACGGCTGGACCATCGTCACCAAGGACCACAGCCTGTCGGCACAGTGGGAACACACGGTGCTCGTCACCGACGACGGCGTCGAGGTGCTGACCGTCTCGGCCGGCTCCCCGCCACCGGCTTGACCGACCGCCGCTGGCACGCGCCGGCGCCACGCTCGAGCGCATTCGCCCATGTCTGATCCCGGAACTGCCCTGCCCGCAGCACCCGTGGCCGTGGACCGCGCCGAACTGACGGTGCGCCTGCGCCAGCGTCTCGCCGAAGGGCGGGCACAGTTGCGCGAACGCTACCTGGCGGGCCTGCCCGCCCGCCGCATGCTGCGCGGCCAGGCGGCCGTGGCCGACGGACTCCTGCGCGATGCATGGCGCCACGTGAAGATGCCGGCGTCGGCCGCGCTGCTGGCCGTCGGTGGCTACGGCCGTGGCGAACTGTTCCCGTGGTCGGATGTCGACCTGCTCGTGCTGCTGGACCAGGACCCCGATGCGGGTATCGAAGCCCGGGTGGAGGAGTTCATCGGCACGCTGTGGGACGTCGGCCTGGAGGTCGGGCACAGCGTGCGCACCGTCGAACAGTGCCTCGAGATCTCCGCGCGCGACGTGACCGTGCAGACCAACCTGCTCGAGGCACGGCTGCTGTGCGGTGCGCGACAGCGCGCCAGCCTGTTTCGCGAAAGGCTGGCCGCGCAACTGGACCCGGTGCTGTTCTGCCAGGCCAAGCAGCTGGAGCAGCAGCAGCGCCACACGCGCTACCAGGAGAGCGCGCACAACCTCGAGCCGAGCATCAAGGAAAGCCCGGGCGGGCTGCGCGACCTGCAGACCATCCTGTGGATCGGCCGCGCCAGCCGTGCCGGTGCCAACTGGCGCGAGCTGGCCGCCAACGGACTGATCACGGCAGACGAGGCGACGTTCATCGCGCGCCACGAGCGCTTCCTGAACGACCTGCGCATCCGCACGCACCTGATCGCCGGGCGCCGCGAGGACCGGCTGCTGTTCGACCTGCAGACCCGGCTGGCCTCGCAGTACGGCTTCGCCGACACCTCGTCCAAGCGCGCGAGCGAACAGCTGATGCAGCGCTATTACCGCACGGCGAAGTCGGTCACGCTGACCAACACGATCCTGCTGCAGAACCTGCTGGCACGCCTGCGGCCCGGACCGTCCTCGCCGCCGGTGCCGATCGACGAACGGTTCCAGGCGCGCAACGAGCTGCTCGAGGCGCGCTCGCGCGACCTGTTCGACCGCGACCCGCATGCGATCCTGGCGACGTTCATCACGCTGCAGCGGCATCCGGAACTGAAGGGCATCGAGGCCGAGACCATGCGCGCGCTGTGGCGCAGCCGGACCCGCATCGACGGTGGCTTCCGTGCCGATCCGGTGAACCGCGCCCAGTTCATGCAGATCCTGCGCGAGCCCCTGGGCGTGGTGCGTGAAGTACGGCGCATGCACCTGTACGGCGTGCTGCGCCGCTACATCCCCGCCTTCGGCAGGATCTTCGGCCAGATGCAGCATGACCTGTTCCACGTGTACACCGTGGACGAGCACATCCTGCGCGTGCTGCGCAACGTGCGGCGCTTCGCGGTGCCGGAGTTCGCGCACGAGTATCCGCTGTGCAGCCGGCTGATCTCAGACTTCGACAAGCCGGAGCTCCTGTACGTGGCGGCGATCTTCCACGACATCGCCAAGGGCCGCGGTGGTGACCACTCGGAACTGGGCATGGCCGACGTGCGCCGCTTCTGCCGCAGCCACTCGATACCGCGCGAGGATACCGAGCTGGTCACCTGGCTGGTGCAGGCGCACCTGGCGATGTCCGCCGTCGCCCAGAAGCAGGACATCTCCGACCCGGAGGTGATTGCCGCCTTTGCCCGACGCGTCGGCGACATACGCCGCCTGATCGCGCTCTACATCCTCACCGTCGCCGACATCCGCGGCACCAGCCCGAAGGTCTGGAATGGCTGGAAGGCGAAGTTGCTGGAGGATCTGTTCCTCGCCACGCGCCGCTTCCTGGACGGCGGCGCGATCGACAGCGACCACACCCTGCAACTGCGCCAGCGCGAGGCAATGGCCAAGCTCGCGCTCTACGGCCTGCCGCCGGATGCGCAGCAGCCGCTGTGGGAGAAGCTGGAGACGCCCTACTTCCTGCGCCACGATCCACAGGAGGTGGCCTGGCATGCGCGCGCGCTGGTGCAGCGCGTCGAGACGCAGGTGCCGGTGGTGCGGGCACGACCGGCACCGGGCGGCGGTGGCGTGCAGGTCCTGGTGTACGTGCCCGAGCAGAAGGAACTCTTCGGGCGCATGTGCGGTTTCTTCGAGCGGATCGGTTTCTCGATCGTCGATGCCAAGATCAACACCACCCGCCACCGTTACGCGCTCGACTCCTTCACGGTGCTCGACCCCGAGGACGCCGGGCGCGAATACCGCAACGTGATGGCCTTCATCGAGCAGGAACTGGCCGCCGCGCTCGCCTCGCGCGAGCCCCTGCCGCCGCCGATCCGCGGGCGGCTGAGCCGGCAGTTGCGGCACTTCCCGATCGCACCGGAGGTCGGCATCCGTCCCGACGAGCGTGGCACCTACCATGTGCTGTCCATCGTCGCCGGCGACCGCCCCGGCCTGCTCTACGGCGTGGCCAGGGTCCTCGTGAACTACGACATCAGCGTGCATACCGCGCTGATCAACACGCTCGGCGAACGCGCGGAAGACACGCTGCTGATCAGCGGCCAGGTCCTGTCGAACGAACGGGCGGTGCTGCGGCTGGAGGCAGACCTGCTGGCGGCGCTCGCGGTGCACTGACTGCGCCAGGTGGCGGGCCTGCCCCGGGGCTGCCGCCGGCCTCGACCTGGTACAGCCAGGCCAGCAGTTCGGCCACCGCCACGTAGAGCTGCGGCGGGATGCGCTGGTCGAGATCGACCTTCATCAGCAGCGCGACCAGTTCGGTCGACTCGTGCACGTAGACACCCGCCTCGCGCGCCCGCTCGATGATCGTCTCGGCGATCGCCCCGGTGCCGCGCGCGACCACCTTCGGCGCGGTGTCGCCGGTCCGATAGGCCAGCGCCACCGCCAGCGGAGTGCGTACGGGCGGCTTCTCGCTCACTGCGCCCTCCCCTCCACCTGGACGGCGTCCACCTTCAGGCCGGCATCGGCCAGTGCGGCCACCAGCTGCTCGCGCGCGGCAGCGAGCTCGTCCGCGCCGGACGCCTCGTCGGCAGCAACCGACAGCAGCAGGCGGTCGCCGCGCAGCAGCAACCGGGCGTCGACCGCGCCCAGGCGCGGCAGCACCACCGAGACCGTGGTGGCCCAGTCCGCCGCCGGCTCGGGCGTTCCCTCGGCATCGTCCTCGGACGGCGCGGGGCGCTCCTGCACCACGATGCTGCCCGGCACCCCGGGCAGCACCAGCCCGCTCCAGCCAGCGCGACCGGCATCGAGCGTCGCGAGCTGCTGCTGCACCAGGCTGGCGGAGGCTGGATCGACCACGCCGGCGAGCGCCCCCGCCCCTGCCCCGGCCCCCGGCGCAGCGGTGCCCGAGGTGGCCGGCGCGGCAGCCCCTTCCCGTGCGGTCGTCGGCGCAGCAGTCCGGATCGTGTCCGCCTCGGTCGCCCTCCCCTGCAACTGCGCGGCAGGAGTGCCGGCGAGGCTGCTCGCCGCCGGGGCCGCCGGAGGCAACGGCGGCAGTTTGCCCTGGGGCTCCTGGCGCAGCGAATCGAGGGAGCGCTCGCCGGCGACCCATTGCGCCTGGTGCGATTCGTAGAACAGCCCGCTTCCGGAGAAGGTCCGTGCCAGTGCAGCCGCCAGCTGGCCGGCCAGTTCCCCGCGTCCGGCCGCCGGCAGCGCAACCAGCGGCACACCGCGGTTTCCCTGCGTCGCGCCGGCGTCCGGATCCGGATCCGGTGCGCGCGCGCCGGCGGCGGCCGACGCGATGTCGGCAACCAGCCGCGTCAATGCCCGCCCGCCGGCGCTGACGGACACCTCGGTGGCGGTCCGTGCCGGCTGAGCCTGCGCATCATCCGGGCCGGCGGACGAAGCCGCATCGGCCCCTGCAGCAGTCGCGCCGGGGCCCGTCCCGATGCGCGTATCGGCCTGTCCGGAGAGCACCAGCCGGGGCTGCTCTGCAGTGACCGTGAGCCGGAGCGTGTCCCCGGCCTTGGCGCCCGGCGGCAGCACGACCTCCACCGCCCGCCCGTCGATCAGCGCGAGGAAACGGCCGCCAGCACGGTCGGACAACAGCCGCGCGTTCAGTTCCTGGCCGACGGCCAGCGATCCGGGCGAGATGCGCCGATCCAGGGCCAGTGTCGGACTGGCCGCAGACGGCGGTGAGATCGCCGTGCCGACGCGGATGGGTGGGTCGACCGGTCCCATCGTCAGCCCCTCCAGGCAGCACCGTCTGCGACGGCGAAGGGTGCTGCCGGGCGCACCGCCACGGCACAAGGCCAGGCGCAGACGCGCCGGGGGCTCAGTGCGGCGATGGCGACCGGTACAGCGCGACGATCAGTTCGGCTTCGCCGCGGGAGATGCCGCAGTCGTTCACCACCTCGGCGACTGCCTTTCCCGCCCGTGCCATCCGTATCGCATGTCCATAGGGTGTGTCGGCGGCTTCGAGCGCCCCCGCTGCACCGGCCGGGAAGGCAGTCCCCTGCAGGGACTGCAACGCAGCGAACCGGTCGGCCGCGCCGTCGGGAACAGCTGCCGGCGCGCCCGGAACCTCCAGACGATCGAGGCGCGCACGAAGCTGCGCCGCTTCCAGTCGCAGGGCCTCGATCTGCGCGCGCAACTCGCCCAGCGCCTGCACCTGTGCATGCGCCTGCGCGCCGCGCTGCCACAATCGCCAGCCGGCATTGCCGCCACGCCGCAGCAGCAGGAGCATCTCGGCGACATAGACGGCGAGCACGGCCGCCAGTACCAGCAGCAGCTCGCGCCATGTGATGATGATCGAGTCCATCCCCAGCCGTCCTGCAAGGTTCCAGACGAGTCATCTTGCTACCCCGATCCGGCCGCGTCAACGGCCAGCGGCCGCGGCACCCGTTCAACGCGCCGAGTAGGTCCGCTGCAGCTTGCTGCTGGTATCGACCGAGTTCAGGATCTGCCGAAGCTCCGCCATCCAGTCCTGGGTGAGGGTGGCGATCTCCTCGTCGCAGGCGATCATCCGCTCCAGGATCCTGCGCTTGCCCTCGCGTCCCTCCGGGTCGCGGGCCGGATCGGCGTCCAGCTGGCCCAGCGATTCGATCAGGACGCCGCGCTCCTTCTCGAGTTCGACCAGCTGGTCCCACTGAGCTGCGCGCGCGCACACGAGCATGCGTTCGGTCAGTTCGAGGGCGGCCTCGTAGGCGTGCAGCGCAGACATGAGCACGTAGTTCGCGTTCCGAGCCGGGGCGCGTCAGGCGGCGCCGAAGGACAGGCCCGCGCGCGTACCGGCGAGCGGCACCGGATCGATCTCCGCCAGCGGCACTGCGCGGGCGGCCGGACGCACGCACAGCTGCTGCCAGGCGTCCTTGAGCTCCTGCACCAGCTTCGATACCTCGTCGAGGTGGGCGGGATCGTTCTGCAGGTTGCCGAGCGTCAGCCGGGTGATCATGTACTCGTACAGCGCCGCGAGGTTGCCGGCGATGTCGCCGCCACGCTGCAGGTCGAGCGCGGGCATCAGCCCCTCGGTGAGGATGGCCAGGGCCTTGGAGATCGCCTCGCCCTTCTCGGCGATGCGACCGTCGGCCATCGCCAGCCGGGCCTTGTGCAGGGAGCCGAGGAGGCCGTCGTGCAGCATCAGGATGAGCTGCTCGGGCGATGCATCCGCGATCGCGGTCTCGAGTCCGGTGGCAGCGTAGGCACGGCTTGCAAGGTACGGATTGGCTGGCATCGAAGGGTATCTCCGCAGGTTCTGGTTCAGACTCTGCAACCAACGGCACGCCCGGCCGGAAATTGAGGGCTGCTCGGGAGAAAGCCGGGGACTACTGCCGGTTCAGCGCGGACAGCTGCTGCGTCAGGAAATCGCTGGTCTGCGACAGGTTGCTGATCAGCACATCCAGTGCACCGAACTGTGCCCGGTAGCGCTTCTCGGCATCCTCGAGCCGGCGCTGCAGGGCCGCACGCTGGTCGGCGATCAGCGACACCGAGCGGTTGATACCTTCGGTGCGGCCGGCCACGCCGCCTTCGGCGCCGAGTTGTGCGCTGGCGAAGCCCGACAGCTGCGACGCATAGCCGACCGTATAGTCGATGGTGGCGCGCGCACCCAGCGCACCGCCGAGCACGCGCACCGACAGGCCGGCAGCCGAGGTCAGCGTCTGGCCGACGCCTGTGGCTTCCACGCCGTCGATCGTGCCGGCGGCGTCGATGCCGTCGGCACGCACCGGGGTGGCGCCGAACAGGCCCACCAGCCCGTTGCCACCGGACAGGATCACCTTCGACGCCGTGCCGTAGCTGTTCGACATGACCGTCAGCAGCCCCGCGGATTCGCTGACTTCCACGCTGCCACCGGCTGCGCCGAGCGCGGTGGCCCCGTTGATGCGTCCCTTGAGCTCGGCGGCGAGCGCGCCGGCGCTTGCATAGGTGCCGGCGCCGAGCGTCACGCTCAACGCGGTGCCATCGATGGTCAGGTCGAGCGTGTCGTTGACGCCGGCGGTGATCGTCAGCCCGGCCGCAACCATGCCGTTGCCTGTGCCACGAGTGGCCAGCTGCGTGACATCCAGCGAATAGCTGCCTGCCGTGACGCCCGATCGCGCCGAGACGAACTCGACGAGCGAATCGGTGCTGCGCCCCAGCGGAGCGAACAGGCCGGCAATACGGCCAGGATTGGCCGCCATCGCCTTGTTCAGCTTCGTGGCGTCCAGGGACAGCGTGCCGTCGCGCTGGAAGGCGATGCCTGCATCGCTCAGGGTGCGCAGTCCCGACCCAGTGCCGCCCAGCGGCTGGTTGAACAGGGAACGCAGCTGGTTCTGCAACCCGCGCACGGCAGGGTCGCCATTGAGTATCGCGCCAGTCCGGGTCTCGGCGTTGAAGGCCGACAGATTCTCGAGCGTCTTGTTCAGTTCGTTGTAGGCCTTGACGAACGCCTCTGTGGCGCTCACCGCCTTCGCATTGTCGCGCGCGACGGTGACGGTGGCGGGCGTTCCGACATTGGTCTTAGACAGGGTCAGCGTCACGCCCTCGAGCGCATCCGACACGACATTGGTCGGCTTCGTCACCGCCACGCCGTTGATCGTGAGCTCGGCATTGCGCGCCGCCGCGGTCTGCACCAGGCTCTGGCCCGCCGCAGGATCCTGGCCGAGCAGGCTGCCCAGCGCGGCGTCACCGTCGACGGTGATCTTCAGCGCGTTGGCAGCGCCGGTCCGGTCGGACGACAGCACGAGCCGGAACGGCGAGGTCCCGCCATCGTTCACGATGCTCGCGGTCACGCCGATGCCGGCGGCGTTGATCGAGTCGCGGATACCCGCCAGCGAACCGGAGCCGGGCTCGATGGTCACTGTACGCACGCCGCTACCGGCGGTGGTGAACGCGGCGCCGGTGTACTTGCCGGTCTGCGCGTCGAAGCTGCCGCCGCTGATGGTGCCGAAATCGAAGGTGAGCGTGCCGGTGCCGATGCTCGCAGTGGTGGTCGCCTGCCCGGTGGCCACCAGTCGCTGGTTCTGGGCGAGCGCGCTCACCTCTACCGAATAGCTGCCAGCCGGTGCACGCGGCGTGGCCGATGCCGAGACCACGCTGGCGTCGGTGCTGACGGCACTGGCGCCCTCGAAGCGGCTGGCGAACGAGAGCCCGCTCATCGCGCCCTGGAACTGCGACAGGGCGCTGCGGATGGACCCGAACGCCGACAGCTTCGCCTGGAAGCTGATCTCCCGGTTGTCCAGCTGGGCCAGCGGCCGACGCTCGATATCCATCAGCTGCGTGACGATGCTGTTCACGTCCAGCTTTGAACCAATGCCCGGCGCAGAAATGGCCATCCTACCCTCCTAGTCCGTGCAATGGATAACGACCGCCAAGCCGGGAGCTTAAGCGGAAAACGGAAAAACCAGGGATTCCGGCTGCGTACGGCCGGGGTGGTGCTGTCAGGCCTGGCTCTTCACCAGCAGCCCCTGCATGCGGTCGAGCGCACGCGATATGGCCAGCATCTCCTCGGAGGGGATCTGGCGGATCAACTCATTGTTCGACGGGTCGATGACCTTGACCAGCATCTGGCCGGACGAATCATCCACCACGAACTCGATCTTGCTCTGCAAAGACTGCACCACACGGTTCGACGCTTCCACCGCGGCTTTCACCGCCTGGGTACTCGTTTCGACGGGCGCAGCTTTCTCCTGCGGCGCCGGTTGGGCGGACGCATCTCGTACCACCTGGCGCGACGGCGGTTCCTGCCTGGCCGTGCTCAGGGCTGGCGTGGACGACTGGATCAGCATGGCACTGTCTCCTTGCTAACGAAAGTGTCCGGCCGAGCACCTGCCCGGCCGGACGTCTTGCCCTACTATAACTGCATCACTGCATCAGCCTCCGGCTTGCCGATTACCGCAGCAGCGACAGCACGTTGTTCGGCAGCGCGTTGGCCTGGGCCAGAATCGCGACGCCGGCCTGCTGCAGGATCTGGCCACGAGTCAGCTTGGCGGTCTCCGCTGCGAAGTCCGTATCCTGGATCCGGCTACGCGCGGCACTCAGGTTCTCCGAGGACGTCTGCAGGTTCGCGATCGTGTTGCCGAAGCGATTCTGCACCGCGCCGAGGTCGGCCCGCGCCTTGTTGATCTGGCTCAGCGCGGCATCGACGATGCCGATGGCGGTGTTGGCGCCGGTAGTGGTGGAGATATCCACGCTGGTGAGACTGGCAGAGGTTGCGCTGACTGCGGCGTTAGCCGCGGCAGTACCAATCTGGTCCACCACGGTGGAGGCCGCGGTGAAGCCGGCGTCGGAGAAGAGGCTGATGGTGCCTGAAACACGGCTCGAGTCGGCAGCGCCGCTGGTGAGCGTGACCGCAGCACCTGCGCTGGGACCATCCAACACGGCGGTGCCGCCAGCATTCGAGGACGCGAAGTTCGTGACCGCGATGTCCCGGCCGTCGGCCTGGTTGAATGTCAGCTCGGTCCCTGCCGCATTGAGCGTCGCGGTGACGCCAGTGCGGCCGGACACCTGGTTGACCGCAGTGACCACCGCAGAGAGGTTACCGCCAGCTCCAACGGCCGCGTTGATCGTCGTCTCGGTTCCGCCACCGTTCAACTGGAACGAAATATTACCTGCGGCAATGGTACCCAGTGTTGCCGAGGTCGAAGCACGAGCATTCACTCCAGTCGTGCCCGATTGCGCATTGACCGCAGCGGCAACCGTCGAGGCCTCGGCGTTGCCCGCGACCGTAATTGCGGAACCGGTGCCGTTAGCACCTGACACGGTGAGATCGAACGTGAGGACGCCGTTGTTCGCCACAGCGGCCGCGTTTGCGGCAGCGACGCCGCCGAAGCTGGTGTTCGTGTTGCCCTGTATGTTGACGGTGTTGTTGCTCAGATCCTTCGCCGCCGCGCCCCGGATCGACACGCCGATCGTCTGGTTGGCATCGGCGCCAACCTGGAACTGCTGGCCCTGGTAGCTGCCGTCGAGGATCTTGATGCCGTTGAAGGTGGTCGCGTTGGCGATCCGGCTCACCTCGGTCACCAGCTGGTTCACCTCCGAGTTCAGCGACTGACGGTCGCTGGCGGAGTTCGTGGCGTTGGCCGACTGGATGGCCAGTTCGCGAATACGCTGCAGGATCTGGCCCGACTGCGAGAGCGCACCCTCGGCCGTCTGCGTCAGCGAGATGCCGTCGTTGGCGTTACGCCGCGCCTGGTCGAGGCCGCGGATCTGCGAGGTGAAGCGGTCGGAGATCGCGAGGCCAGCGGCGTCATCCTTTGCCGAGTTGATGCGCAGGCCCGAGGACAGACGCTCCAGTGCCGACGACAGACCGCTCTGCGACGTCGAAAGGTTACGCTGGGCGTTGAGCGAAGCAATGTTGGTGTTGATTACCTGGGACATGAAAGTCTCCTGAAGTGTTCGTGGTCGTGTCAGTCAAACGAAGCATTGAGTGTTTGACATCGCTCATCCCTCGCCACTTAAGGCCTTGCGAGCCGCTGTCCCTAATACTTACGGCCAGACCTCGGATTTCTTTAGCGAATCAGTCGCTTGAGGTGGGCTGTGAACAGGACGCCATACTCCCGTGTCGAATCGATTTACGGCATTGACGAGCGGAACTTGAGGCCTGCGCGGCAAGCTTTCCTGTCCCGGGCCGATTCCGGGCCGATTCCGTGCCAACTTCTTCACGCAGGCAAGTGCCTCAGCCGCGTGGCGTCGGCGCGGCCGCCTCGTTCAGGCCGTATCGCGCCGGATCTCTTCCACGTCGGCCGTGCACAGGCGCTCCAGCAGGCTGGCACGATTGCCGGTGGCAGGTTCCAGGAATTCCAGTTGCACGCCCGCCTGCGCAAAGGCATCGACGTCGTACAACTCCCGCCCGCCGGGCGAGTTCAGGTAGCGATCGGCGCCCAGGTGGCGCGCGATCGCCAGGATGCGCTGCTGGCCGCGCAGGTGCGGATCGATCGGCAACGAGGACGAGCGCACGGTCGGACAGTCAATGCCCAGCCAGTCGAGCGCCGCACGCAGGTTGGCCTCGAGGTAATCGACCAGCATCGTGCCTCCCGAGAACAGGGGCAGTCGGGCGAGTCGCTCCGCCGGTGCACTCGCCAGCGCCGGGAAACGCCGCAGCTCCCCTTCCAGCTGCTGCATCGCCCCAACCTGGAACTGCATCGCGCGAATCGGCGTGTCCTGTGCCGCATGCTGCAGCAGCAGCGTGAGCCAATGCAGCTGGCCATCCGCTCCGGTCAGGCGATTGCGGTGCACCCAGCCTCGCCGCGGGAACTGCACGCAGTCGTAGATCACGAACAGGTCTGCCCGGGCGAACAGGCGGAAGTAGCCAGCGTACGGATAGAAGTACGGCTGCATGATTGCGACGGTGGTCACTGCCCTGCCCTCCGGAAGCGGGTACGCGGCGCCGGCGGCTTCGCAGGACGCGCCCGATGCTGGATCATGCCTGTTCGCGCGGCGCGTTTGGCGGTGTGCGGCGGCCCCTATCCGGTTGCCCCAGTTGCCTCACTTGCCACACCTGCCCCCACCCTGCGCGGCACGAATGACGGAACCCAGCGCCATGGACACCGACGCGCGGGGCCTGCTGGACCAGGCAGTCCGGCTGCACAACGAGGGCCGTGTCGCCGAGGCGATCGAGCTCTGCCGGCAACTGCATGCCGCCGACGACAGCAACGCGCAACGCTCGCCAGCTAGCTGGCCACGACCCCGCAGTGGGACACCGACGCCTTCGCCCGCAACTTCGAGGCGCGCCTGCGCGTGATCTGGCGCGACTGGCTGCCCGGCGCCAGCTGAAGCCGGACGGCTTACGCGTTCACTCCGCGAGCCCGAGCGCGCCGTCCACCTCACGCGCCGACGGGAACCCCGGGAACAACACTTCCCGGACCACCGTGCGCTGGTAGGCGCAGGCGTAGGCCCGTTCGACAAAGGTCCGTTCCGCGGTGTTCTCGTAGCGCATGCTGGCGGCGATGCGCAGCCCGGCGCAGTCCTTGACCGCGGTGCGATGGACGGTGAAACCGGTGAACACGAGGAGATCTCCGCGCGAGACCGTCGCGGTCACGAAGTCGGCGTCGACGTAGGTCGACGGGTCGATCTCGCTGGTGTGCTCGGTAATCGTGGAGGGCCAGACCCCGCGTCGATGGCTGCCCGGGATCAGCTGCAGCGGAAAGGTCTGCGGCGTCACGTCGAACAGCGAGAACCACATCGTCACGGCATCGAGCGAACCTTGCACGACCGGCCAGTCCTGATGGGTCGCGACGCCATGGTATCCACCGGGGATGCGCAGGGTATCGCCCATCACGTGCAGCACCGGTGAGGTGGGCAGCGACGTAGCCTGCAGGCCGAGCGCCGCGGTGACCTCCAGCACCGCATCGGACACCACCAGCTGCTGCAGGGATGCGAGGCGGGCGTTATGCCTGGTTGCCGCAAGGTAGAGCTTCACGTCCGCCTGGAGCAGCCGTTCCATGTTCTGCAGCAGCGACACACGCCCGCTCCAGGGTGCCGTCGGCAGCCCCAGCCGCTCGAGCTGCCGCTCGTACGTGCAATGCATGTCGCGCGCGATGCGATCGAGCCGGTCCACCGGCAGCACGCCCGGGATCACCGCAAGGCCACTGGCGCGGTAGGTGCCGAGCCAGCCGGGCTCGGCAGGCTCTGACGGCAGGTGCCCAGCGATGGCAGCGTGCGGCCGTTCGTTGCGAAGGGCGAGAGTCATTCAGGAATCCTCGATGCGGGGTTGCCCGCGACGCCGAGGCCGCAGGAGCCGGCGCTGCACAGCAGGAAGATGCTCGCGCACAGGTCTGGATGAACCATGCCGAGCTGGTAGCAGCCCTCGAGGTAGGCGCGGTCGATGATGCCCGCCTCGAGCGCCCGGTCGATCTGGAAGTTGGCCATCGGCTTGAACAGCACGCCCGCACGGTGCATGACGTCGAGGCCGGCCAGCCGCACCTCGTGCTCCAGCGTGTCGAACGCATAGGTGCGCCGGTGACCATGCTCGTATTCGCCGGCTGTCACTGCGGTGTTGTGAGAGATCAGCCCCATCTTCACCGCGATCTGGCGCGACGGTGCATTCGCGTTGGGCACGACCAGGAACAGTCGACCGCCCGGCGCCAACCAGCCGCCGATGCGCTCGAGCAGTGGCACCGGTTCGTCCACATGCTCCAGGGTGTGCATCAGGAAAACGGCATCGAACCGGCCGCCACCCGGCGGCGCCCAGTCCTCGAAGCGGGAATGCTCGAACTTCACGTGCGCGGGCACGGCCTGGCTTGCGGCCACGATCAGGTCGCCCGCGCCCTCCAGCACGGTGAGGTCGTCGAACACCCCTGCCAGCGTGCGCGTGAACTCCCCACGATAGCAACCCATCTCCAGCGCCCGCGCGCCAGGCTGGCGCGGCAGGAACGCCTGGAAAGCGCGCCACATGTACTCGCGGTGGATGTAGTCGAACTCGTACGCGTACTTTCGTACGCCGGTGTCCTGGTGTTCCAGTTCGAGGTCGCGCTCCATCGGATCAGCCCTGTCCCGGTCGGTACATGCGGCGCTGCGGCGGCTGGTACCACTCCTCGAGCGTCGCCGGGATGCGCGAGTAGTAGCCCAGGACCTGGCGCTGCAGCTCGCTCAGACTGTCCATGCGTCCGTAGCCGATCGCGCGCGGATGATCGAACTGCGGTTTGACCATGGGGCGGCTGAACATCGGGGTGACCGAGCGGCGCGGCAGAGCGGTGGTGTTCACGCCAGCCGCATGCCAGAGGTTCGAATCGAACACCAGCAGGCTGCCGGCAAGCCCGGTCGCGGCCTCGGCGCGCGCGGCGAACGCCTCTTCCGAGGGCCGGCCCGGGCAATCGAGGTGGCTGCCGGTCATCATCATGGTCGCGCCGTTGCGCACCGTGAAGTCGTCCAGCATCAGCAGGCTGTTGAGCAGCAGAGGCAGGTCGCGCGAATAGGTACGCACGTCGCGGTGGATCGCGCTCGCGTAGGACGCGCTGGCACGCAGGATGTTGCCGCCGAAAGAGTTGAGGATGAACGGACCGTCGAAGTGCGCCTCGAAGTGCGGCACCAGGGGAGCAAGCCGGTCGATGAACTCGAGAAAGGAGTCGCCCTGGCCCACGAGGTGGTGCAGCGTGCCCTCGGTGTCGAGCGCGATGCCGTTGGCGACCTGCAGCCGGCGGCAGGCGACATAGGCGCGGTCGAGGTCGGCGCGCATCCGCTCCACCAGCGCTTCGTCCACGAAGCGGTCGATGACCAGCCAGCCGCGCGTGGCCATCGCCTCCGAGAAGCGCTCCACATCGACGCCTGCGGGAAGGCAATGGCGCGGGAGGCCAGCGGGTTCGGTCATGTCGGGCATGTTCGGCTCCTCACTTGATGGTGACGATCGCCTTGGATGGATACAGCGCCGCCTTCTCGATCGCGTAGTCGATATCCCGGAAGACCTCCTTGAAAGCGATCGCCTCGCCAGGGGCCCCCGGCCAGGTCAGCTCGTCGAACACCAGCACGCTGCCAGGCATCAGGGAAGACTTCATCGCCTTGAGCGCCTCGACCGTCGGCAGGTAGGTACCGATGTCGAAGAAGGCCATGGCCACCAGGGTCTCCGGGTGGTCGGCGAAGTACTTCGGTACGGTCTGGGTGGCGTCGCCCTCGACCAGACGGTGGTTGCCGCGCTGGTGGCCGAACGCGTTCGCGCCCTCGTGCGCCTCGAGCAGCGACGCAAGGTAGTCGCGGTAGCTGGGCGGAGTCGCGTAGGTGCCATCGCTCATCACGTCGCCGCGGATGTCCTTGTCGGTGAACGTGCGGTAACCGGAGAAGGTATCGAAGCCGACCACGATACGCTGTTTGTTGAACGGCTCGTGGATCGCACGCAGATTCTCGAGCAGCACGAGGTTCTGGCCCCACCATACGCCCAGCTCGACCAGGACGCCCGGCAGGTGGCGAATGCGCTGGTAGATGTCGTTCATGAACAGGAACTTCACCAGCACCGAGCTGCGGGTGTACATGCCGAGGTTGAACATCAGGTGCTCGGGCGGCAGCGGCGACTCCTGGAACATGCGCTCCAGTTGCCTGCGCTGGCCGAGCTGCTGCTCGTCTGCCGAAGTGCCTTCGCTGCTGGTCTGTGTGCTTCCGTGGAGCGTCATCTGGATCAGCCTTCCGCTGTCGGCCCGGCGGCGGCAACCGCACGCCCGGGCAGCTGGCCCTCGAGGATCGCGACGCCGATGCCGCTCTGCCCGAAGCCGTTGCCATTGTAGAAAAGGTAGGTGCGGGTACCGACCCGAACCACCGAGGGATAGCAGACCATCGTCGAGTCCCACCCCTCGGCCGACGGACCGATGCCCGCCTGGTCATCGCAGCGCACGAATCGCTCACCGTCGTCCGACCACGCATAGCCGATACGATAGGCGCCACTGCCGTCGCGGTAGTCGAGGCTGTGCCGGTGGCAGTACCACAGGTGGTAGCGCCCGCCCTCACGCAGGACTGTCGGGTGCGAGAAAGCCTCGAGTGGATGGGCCTGCTCGACGCAGGTCACTGCCCGACGTTGCCAGTGCACGCCGTCTTCGGAACGCGCATGCCGGATCACGTATACCGGCTCGTACTTTCCGTCGACCTCGACCCAGCGCTCACCTGAGATGTACCAGGCCTGCCAGCGCATGGCGTGCACCGCACCGTTGCCGGGCTGGCGCAGGCCCTGCGTGGCCATCGGCTCGCATTCGATCCATGGCGTGACCGCCAGGTAGGGCTCCTCCGGGGTGCGGTCCAGGACGGGCCCTTCGTAGGCGCGCCGGAAACGAATCCCGCCGTCGTCGCTGACCGCCAGTCCGGTCGCGTTGTGGTAGGGCACTGTCAATCGTCGGTTCCAGCCGCTGTAGTACATCCACACGCGGCCCTGCCGATGGTGCACCCAGGCCGGCATCACGCCCTCGTCATCGAAGGTCCCGGGACGGCCCAGGCCCAGCACAGGCGAACGCTCGCAATGCAGCAGCCTTGTCGGGTCGTCGCGGTCGACATCGATGAAGGTCGGGAAGCTGCGACCGTCGGCACCCCGGTCCGCGTAGTACACGCGCAGCCGGTCAGGCATCACCAGCACCGTTGGCACCTGCGCATGGCTGCCCGCCCAGTCGCGATGTGCACGCGGATCGAACACCTGGCCGAGTTTTCGCCACTGCCAGCGGCCGGTCGACGGCATCGCGTCTCCAGGGCGTGACGGGGTGCGGGGGGCATCGTGCATCGCGGTATCCATCGTCGTTCCGTTCAGATGCCGCGCAGCCGGTGGCTGGGCACGCGTGACGCTTCGGTCTTCGGCCCGATGTAGACCTCGGCGTCCCTGGTGTCAGCCAGGATCACGACCCCGGCACCGATCACGTTGCGTGCGCCGATACGAACGTTGTCGCGGATGGTCGCGTTCACCCCGATAAAGCTCGATTCGCCGACGTCGACCGAACCGGACACCACCACGTGGGATGCCAGGAAGCAGTGGTCGCCGATCGTCGAGTGGTGCCCGACATGGTTGCCGGCCCACAGCCAGACATTGCGTCCAAGGCGCGAGAACGGCTGCAGATTGTTCAACTCCATCACGAACGTATTGCTGTCGGGCACGACCTCGCCCGCGACGATCGCGCGCGAGCTGATGTAGTTCGCACAGCGGTAGCCGTCGGCCTGCACCCGCTCGACCGTGCAGGCACGGGCCTGGTTCAGCCGGCCGTAGGCCATCGCCACGAACATCGAATGGCTGGCGGCCGGCCAGCGAAGGATCGCTTCCGGATAGGGCACCACCGGCAAGCCGAGCAGCATATCGGCGGCAACGTACTCCGGGTCGACGGTGAAGCCCACCACCTCGTACGTGGAATCATGCGCGAAGCAGTGCCAGGCGACTTCCGCGATCTGGCCGGCGCCGAACACGACGAGCGGCTGGCGGAAGGACATGCTCAGCCGACCGCGCGCAGATGGGCGCCACGGGTTGAGCTGCTGCGCGTGGCCTTGGCCACGCCGGTGCGGCCGCGTCCACCCAGGGCCAGGATGGCCTGCAGGGCGCCAGTGACGCGGTCGATTTCGGCCATGCTCATCTGCAGGTGGAAAGGCAGACCGATCAGGTGCTGGTCCAGATGCTTGACGACCACATGGTCATCGGCCTGCGTGAGCGACAGGAACGCCGGGTGGGCATAGATTCCCGGGCAGTACCAGCGGCGCGAGCCGATTCCGCGCGAAGCGAGGAATTCGGCGACCGTCTCCGCGCGCAGCCGGTCGGGCAGCCGCACCACGCCCAGCGAGTAAACGCCACCGACCGGACGCTCCTGCAGCACGATCTCCGGGCAGGTGTCGGCCAACGCCTGCCGGTAGGTGGTCATCAGGCGGCGCCGTGCCGCACTCACCTCGGACCATCGATCGAGCGAGGCGAGGCCGACAGCGGCGGCGTACTCGCTCATCTTGCCGTTGACGCCGATGTCGGAGATCAGGCCACCCGCGGACATGTAGCCGAAGTTGGACAGGCGCCGCACCCGTGCGATCGTTTCGGCATCCCGTGCGACAACGAAGCCGCCCTCGCCTGCACCCAGTGCCTTGGTCGCATGCATGCTGTAGGCCACCACGGTGTGGCGCCCGATGCGCTGGTTGCCGAACGCACCTGCGGCATCGACCACCACTGGCACGCCAGTCTCTTCGGTCAGATGGTCCCAGCCCTCGGTATCGAGCGCGCCACCGAAGGCGGCTACCGGCATGATGGCGCGGATGCCGCGCACCCGGTTCATGGCGGCGCGAGCAATCTCCGGCGTCAGTACCCAGCGCGTCGGGTCGACATCGGCAAGCACCGGCTCGAACCCCGCCTGCAGGATGCCCGACACCGTGCCCGGGAAGGTCAGCGAAGGCACCAGCACCTTGACCCGCGGCCGGTCGACGCTGGCCATAAGCGCCAACTGCAGACCGACGGTGCAGTTCGCGACCGTGGTCAGCGCGACCGGATGGTCACTTTGCGCTGCACAGTCCGCGGCAAGCCGCCGCTCCAGCTCGAGGCACAGCGGCCCGAAGTTGGCGTACTGCTGGGCCTCGTCGATCCGCCGCAGGTAGGGCAACAGGTCGTCCACCGAGGGCATGTCGGGCTTGAGCACCGGGATCGGGTTCACGCTGCTGCCTCCTTTCGAGCCACGCTTTCGACCAGGAATCCTGCCATTTCAGCTGCGCAGTCCGACTGTTCGAACAGAAGATCGGTCCGCGCAGCCAGATCTTGAGCAAGCTGGTGCCGCAGCGAAGGCTCGCCCGCCAGCGCCAGCGCACGGGTCACGTAATCGTCGACGCTGCCGGCGACCAGCCAGTCGACGTCCATCATCCGCAGCAGCGCCTGCGTACCGCGCCCGGACAGCCTGTCGGACGGTAGCGTCAGCACTGGGATGCCCTGCCCAAGCGCGCTGATCGCGGTGGTGCCCATGCCGAAGGGCCAGCAATCGAGCACCGCATCGGCGGCCTTCAACCATGACTGGAAGCGGCGCGCATCCGCCCACGGCTCGAAGCGGACACGACCGGCAGCCGCACCCATCGTCAGGCGCTGGCGCGCCTCGGTCAGCGGCCGCCAGTGCAGTTGCCGCTCGTCCTCGAACAGCACCACCAGCGCCTTCGGGTCACGCTCAATGATGCCCGCGAGTGCCGCATCGAAGCCGGGATGCAGCTTGTGCAGCTTCACCGGGCAAAGGTATACATGCTCGCCCTGCAGCCCGAGGCTGGCCCGATCCGACAGCCCTGGAACCAGCGCCGGCGGCGTCAGCACGCTGTTATACGCATCGAGCAGCACCAGCCGTTCGCTGTACCAGGCCTGTGCGGCTGGCGTCTCCAGCCAGCGGCTCGAGATCAGGTAGTCGATCTGAGGGCTGCCGCTGGTCTCGGGATGACCGCCGCTCAGGCATTGCACACGCGCCAGGCGCGACAGCGCCAGCGGCCAGGTCAGGCGGTCCATGCCGATGTCGGTATAGAACAGCACGTCCAGCTCGAGAGCGGCGATCGCCTCGCGCAC
Organism: Betaproteobacteria bacterium; assembly: GCA_947458265.1. GTDB lineage: Bacteria > Pseudomonadota > Gammaproteobacteria > Burkholderiales > CAIKXV01 > CAIKXV01. Next base: position 68,087 of record CANGYF010000016.1, on the reverse strand, counting down.
CGACTGCAGCGTGCCGCGCGGCTGGATCCAGCCGGCGCAGTGGGCACGGATCTGCGCCGTCACGTCGTCGTCCTTCTGGCCCAGCGCGATGCCGATGACCTCCAGCCGCGGATCGGCTGCCAGCCCCGGGAACAGACGAGCGAACGACATGCCGACCGAATGCCGGAAGAAGTACTGCGAGATGAAGCCGACACGCACGGCGCGGCGCGTGCGCGGCGTACGAACGTGCGCTGCTTCGAAACCGAGCCCGGGTGTCATCCGCAGATACACACTGGTCAGCTCGGACAGCGTCTCGCGGTTGTTCCAGCCGCGATAAGCGAAGTAAAATGGTGGGTTTAGGTACTTCATCACCTGTGCCTCGGTGGCCGTGGCGGGCGCGGCGGCGAGCACCTGCAGGTCCGAACGGATGCGTTCATGGTCCGCGTCGATCGAAGCCTGCGTACCCATGATCGCCGGCAGCAGCGTCGCCGCGCGCAGGCGCAGTGTCGTATCGTCGGACAACGCGGCCGCATGCAGGAAGGCGTCGCGCGCCTTGGCTGTTTCACCGAGCTGCACGAACGTGATCGCAAGGTTGGCGTGGGCCTCGACGAAACCCGGGCGAAGCGCGATCGACTGACGGAAGCACTCGGCGGCATCGACCGTGCGGCCGAGTTCCAGCGCGGCGAGGCCGGCACCGTTCAACGCGTTGACAAACGTGGGGGCGATCTCCAGCGAGCGCAGGAAGTTGTCGGCCGCCTGAGGGAAGCGCTGTTCTAGAAGGTCGACGTTACCGAGGTTGTTCAGGGCCTCAGCGTGGCGCGGTTCGGCTTCGAGCGCGCGCTCGAAGCAGATGCGTGCATCGTCCAGCAGGCATTCGCCCAGGAACAGGACGCCCAAGTTGTTATAGGCACTGGCATGGCACGGGTCCAGCTCGAACACGCGTTCATAGGCAGCGACCGCATCCACGCTGCGGCCAAGCACATCGAGTGTCCTCGCTCGGTCGAACTGTGCGTCCACAAAGTCGGGCCGCTGTTCACAGGCGCGCTCGAAGCAACCCAGCGATTCCTCGCGCCTGTCGGGCATCGTCTCCAGGAACACTCCGAGGCTTCGCCACGCTTCCGGGAACACCGATCGCTGTGCGATCGCGCGGCGCAGCGCTGCGACCGCCTCGTCGCGGCGGCCAATTGCACCGAGTGCATTGCCAAGATTGCACCAAGCCACGGGGAAGACCGGCTGCAGCTTCACAGCGCGGCGATAGGCCTTCTCGGCCTCGGCATGGCGTTCCAGCTTTTGCTGGGCAAAGCCGAGCATGAACCAGCCCCGCGGGCTGCTGCGGTCATGTCCGACCGAGCGCTCGAAGGCCTCGATCGCGAGCACGTGCGCCCCAGCTTCTGCATGCAGATCGCCGATCGCGAGCCAGACATCGCCCTGCGCAGGGTCCACGTCGATCGCCTGCTGCAGGCATGACATGGCCCCCTCGCGGTTACCGCTAGCGCGCTCCAGCAGCCCGAGCAGGTACAGCGCACGCGCATTGCGCGGCTGTGCGTCGATCACGCAGCGGTACGCGGCGCGCGCGGCATCGAACTCGCCGGCGTCGTGCAGCCGCGCCGCATCGGCCAAGGTCGCTGCGTTGCTCATGGCTGCATCCCGCAAAGGCATCGCTGCCGCTCGCGACGGCAAGCCTGCCGCCACCTACGGCAACGATTGCCGCGTTGCGCCGGATAGCGGCAAGGTATGGGGGGGTTGCGCTCCATACAGCCCGGAAATGCAGAAAACGTGCCACGAGGTGAAGCAGGCCAGCTAGACGCCAAAGGCCCGTACCTGCGGTTCGAACAGTGGCAACGCCGCTGCACCCCGGCGCACGCGCTCACGAAACCCATGCAACCGCACTTAGTCGTCGCCGACGACCTGCCCGGGAAACAGCGCCTCACTGAACCCGAACTGCCGCAGGTCGCGGATACGCATCGGATACAGCACGCCCATCAGGTGGTCGCATTCGTGCTGCACCACGCGCGCATGGAAGCCCGACACCGTGCGATCGACCGGGTCGCCAGCCGGCGTGAAGCCGCGATAGCGCAGGCTTGCCCAGCGAGGTACCAGGCCGCGCATGCCAGGCACCGAGAGGCAGCCTTCCCAGCCCTCCTCGACCGCATCGCCCACCGGCTCGAGCACCGGATTCAGCAGTTCCGTGTACGGCACGGCCTCGGCATCGGGGTAGCGCGGGTTGGATCCGACACCGAAGATCACTACCTGCAGCGACACGCCGATCTGCGGTGCGGCGAGCCCAGCGCCGTCCAGGGCAGCCATGGTTTCGCGCATGTCCTCCAGCAGTGCAGCAAGCTCGGGCGTGTCGAAAGCCTGGACCGGCTGCGCGACCTGCAGCAGCACCGGATCGCCCATTTTCAGCACGTCACGAACCATGGCATTCCACGCAGCGGTCGAGGATATGCTGGACCCGCTGCATGGCCACCGAAAGCACGCCACCAATGACGTGCAGGTCGATCGCGTGCGCATTGTCGCCACGGCCGGCAGCGAAATTGGCAACCACCGCGAGGGCTGCGTAGGACAGCCCCAGTTCGCGCGCCAGCGCGGCTTCGGGCATGCCGGTCATGCCGACCATGTGCGCGCCGTCGCGTTCGAGCCGGTCGATTTCAGCGGCGGTCTCCAGCCGCGGGCCCTGGGTTACGGCATATACGCCCCGGTCGACGATCGGCTCGCCGGCGGCCTTTGCCGCGGCAAGCAGGCTGGCGCGAAGGGACGGGCAATAGGGCTCGGTGAAGTCGACATGCGTGACCGGCTGGTCCGGTCCCTCGAAGAACGTGCCGCGCCGTCCATGCGTGTAATCGATGATCTGGTGTGGAACAGCCAGCACTCCGGGTGCGAGGTCGGGGTGGATGCCACCGACCGAAGCCACCGACACGATCGCCGTCACCTTCTCTTCGCGCAGTGCCCAGATGTTCGCGCGGTAGTTGACCTCGTGCGGCGCGATCGTGTGGCCATGCCCGTGGCGCGGCAGGAACACGACATCGCGGCCGCACAGCCGGCCGAAGGTCAGCGCACCGGAGGGTTCGCCATACGGCGTACGCACCACCCGCCGATGCGGTTCCTCGATCGTGGCCAGCTTCGTGAGCCCCGAGCCTCCGATGATTGCAAGCATGTCTGTCCTCCTCGCCGGGATGCCGGCTTCAGGGCTGGCGGCCGACCGCGTAGATTCCGGGCAGGTTGCGCCAGGCGCCGTTGACGTCCATGCCGCAACCGAACACATAGCGGTCGGGTACGGTCACGCCGACGAAGTCGGCTCGCACCGGCTTTGCCTGGGCCAGCACCTTTTCGCAAAGCACGGCACTGTAGAACGCACGTACCCCTTCGGAGATGAACCGGTCGCGCACTGCAGCGAGGGTGCGGCCCTCGTCCAGGATGTCGTCCACCACCAGCACGGTGCGATCCTGCAGGGGTACATGCGGCGCGACCGGCCATTGCACCGAGCCCCCGGTGATGCCGCCGCGGTAGCGCGTGACATGGATGAAGTCGAACTCCAGCGGGAAGCGCAGCCGCGGCAGCAACTGCCCGGCGAACACCACGCCGCCGCCCATCACGGCCAGCACCAGCGGTTCGGTCTCGTGCAGCTTCGCGGTGACTTCGGCGGCCACGCGCTCGACTGCGCCCGCGATCTCGGGCTCGCCATGCAGGAGGTCAGCCCCTTCGAGGATTTTCCAGGCTTCCGTTCGATCGATCATTGCTTGCCTTATGTTCGCGGCAGTCTAGTCGATCGCCTGCGGCGACTCAATCGGTGCCGGCAGCCCGCGCGAGCAGCGCACGCAGCCCGGCCTCGTCGATCACGTCGACACCGAGCGCACGGGCCTTCTCGAGCTTGCTGCCGGCCTCCTCGCCCGCCACCACATGATGAGTCTTCTTCGAGACGCTGCCGGAGACCTTGCCGCCGGCCGCCTCGATCAGCGCCCGCGCCTCGTCTCGGGTCAGCGAAGGCAAGGTACCGGTCAGCACGAATGTCCGGCCAGCGACCTCTCCGGTGGCATCCGTGGTCGGCGCGACCACGGCGACCGCCTGCGGCTGCACGCCCCCCGCGAGCAGCGCGTCGATCACCTCACGATTGTGCGGCTGCGCGAAGAAGGTGGCGATGCTCTGCGCGACCACCGGGCCGACATCGGGCACCTGCAGCAGCGCGGGCTCGGCTGCACCCATCAGCGCATCGAGCGTACCGAAGTGCCGGGCAAGATCGCGCGCGGTGGTCTCGCCCACGTTGCGGATGCCCAGCGCGAAGATGAAGCGGCCCAGGCTCGGGCGGCGGCTGGCATCGATCGCAGCAACCAGATTGTTCGCGGACTTGTCCGCCATGCGCTCCAGGCCGCCGATCTGCGCCGCCGTCAGTCGGTACAGGTCGGCTGGCGTGCGCACCAGCGGCGGAGGCGGAGGCGACGCCGGGCTCTCCCCGACTGCGTCGGCGGCGATCGGGGCGGGTGCATCGTCAACCAGCCGGTCGACCAGCTGGTCGACCAGTTTCTCGCCCAGGCCCTCGATGTCCATCGCACGGCGCGAGGCGAAATGCAGCAGGGCCTGCTTGCGCTGGGCAGCGCAGGACAGTGCCCCGGTGCAGCGGCTGATCGCCTCGCCCTCCGCCCTGGCCACCGCCGAGCCGCACACCGGGCAGGTGGCCGGCAGGGTGAATTCGACCGTGCCGGGCGGACGCCGCTCGGGCAGGCTGCGCGCCACCTCGGGAATCACGTCGCCTGCGCGCCGCACGACCACGGTGTCGCCGACCCGCACGTCCTTGCGCCGCACCTCGTCCTCGTTGTGCAGGGTGGCATTGGTGACGGTGACGCCACCGACGAATACCGGCTTCAGGCGCGCCACCGGCGTCAATGCGCCGGTGCGGCCGACCTGCACGTCGATGCCGAGCAGTTCGGTCAGCGCTTCCTCGGCCGGGAACTTGTGCGCCAGGGCAAAGCGTGGCGCACGCGACACGAATCCGATGCGCGCCTGGTCGGCGATCGCATCCACCTTGTAGACGACGCCGTCGATATCGTAGGGCAGCGCGCTGCGCCGGGCACCGATCTCCCGGAAGTAGGCGAGCAGCCCGTCGACACCGCACACGGTTGCCCGATCGGGCGTGACCGGGAAGCGCAGCACGGCCAGCCAGTCCATCAATGCGCTGTGACGGTCAGCTGGCAGCGGGACATCCTCGCCTGCAACTACGCCGTACGCGTAGAACCACAGCCTGCGCGCGGCCGTGACCGCCGGGTCCAGCTGGCGCAGCGATCCGGCGGCAGCATTGCGCGGATTGACGAACTCGCGCTCGCCCCGCGCTCGCTGCGCCTCGTTCATCCGCAGGAAGTCGCGCCGGCGCATCAGCACTTCACCGCGGACCTCCAGCAGCGGCAAGGCCGTGTCGATGGTGAGCGGGATCGCCTGCAGCGTGCGCAGGTTCGCCGTGACGTCTTCACCGGTCTCGCCATCGCCGCGGGTGGAACCGGTCACCAGCCTGCCCCCGGCGTAGGTCAGGCTCACGGCCAGGCCGTCGAACTTCGGCTCGACGGCATACGCGATCGGTCCTTCGCTGCCCAGCGCCTCGCGCGCGCGGCGGTCGAACGCGACCACCTCGTCCTCGCTGAACGCATTGTTCAACGACAGCATCGGCACCCGGTGCGCGACACTGGCAAAGGCGGTGGACGGCGCAGCCCCGACGCGCTGCGTCGGCGACTCCGGCATGGCCAGCGCAGGATGCGCGCGCTCGATCGCCTCCAGCTCCCTGAACAGGCTGTCGTACTCGGCATCGGGCACCGTCGGTGCATCGAGCACGTAGTAGGCGTGCGCATGACGGTCCAGTTCGCGGCGCAGCCACGCGGCCCGCCCCGCCGGATCTCCAGCGTCCATCATCTGCACCGTGCTAGCCGAAGATGCGACGCGCGATCGCATCCCCGGGCTCGATGCCACGCGCACGTATCGCCTTGAGCATCGACGCCAGCTGTGTGCGGATGCGCGCGATGCTCGCCTCGTCGAGCACCCGCCCGGAATCGTCGACGACGCTGCCCGACAGCGCCTGCGCGAACTGACGGGCCTGGGTCGCCATGCGCTCGAACTGCGCGACCGTGCCGGGCGTGCGCGGCACGTCGAGCAGCAGCGAGATCGCGCGCACCGACTGGCCGCGCAGTACCTGGGGATCGAGGCCTCCGCCATTGCCATCGGTGAGCGTGCACAGCGTGGTACCGGCATCATCAGCCAGCACGTAGGTATGGTCGGGCAGCGCACGGAAGCCCGCCGCCTCGATCAGGCCGCGCAGCTTGGTGCCGGAGAATCCGCTGCTGGTCGCAGCCACGTTCAATCCGATCGCCACGTCGACCGAGGTACAGAACTCGTGCAGCGCAGCCGCCTGTGCCGCGGTCGCGGCCGGGTCAGGTGCCGTCGCCAGTCCGCCCACGCTGTCCGCAGCCCGGTGGGCGTTGGCCAGGAAACCCTGCAACTCGGCCGCCGAGGCCGGGCCCCGGGGATCAACCACCTGGATGCGCAGGATGCGATCGATGGTGGGCAGCCCGTCGCCATCGGCAGCTTCCGCCTCCAGCAGGTCGGCATCCAGCCAGTCGGAGAGGCGGCTCTCTCCGGACACTTCGGAGCGGATCACTGCCAGGGCAGCGTCATCCGAGATCGCCGGCAGCCGGAATACCACCGGATACCAGAGTCCCGCCGGTCCTTCCAGGCCGGTGGCCGGCTCGCCGCGCGGTTCGATGCGACGGCCGCCGGCGCGTGCGGCAGATCCGGCAGATGGGGCCGGTGGCGTAGGGTCGGCGTCCGCCGCTGGCGGCAGCTCCGCGTCCGGGGCCTCGACTGCGCCATCGTGGAAGCCCGGCTCGATTCGCTCGTCGGCAACGCCCGCGTCGCCCAGCACCGGTTCGCGGCGCACCGACGGATCGTGTTCATGCGCCCGCTCGCGCCCTTCGCCGGTCGCGCCGCCGGCTGCTGCATCCACGCCGCCACCGGACACACCGGTGAGCAATGGGTCGTCACCCGATGGCGGCAGCGCCTGCTCGGACTTGCGACGGAACTGGCGCTCCTGCCAGAAGTTGTAGATCGCGACCGCCGCGACGGCGACCAAGCCGAGGACGATCAGTGCTCCCTGCAAGTCAGTCATCGGTATCGGTCAAGCTGCCTGGTCGTCGGTGAGTCGCATCGCCTGATCCATGTCGACCGTGACCACGCGCGATACGCCCTGCTCCTGCATCGTCACACCGACCAGCTGGTGCGCGCCTTCCATGGTGATCTTGTTGTGCGAGATGAACAGGAACTGGGTGTGCTCCGACATCTTCGTGAGCAGGTTGCGGAAGCGTTCGGTGTTCGTGTCGTCGAGCGGCGCATCGACCTCGTCGAGCAGGCAGAACGGTGCGGGATTGAGCTGGAACAGGGAGAACACCAGCGACATCGCCGTCAGTGCCTTCTCGCCACCGGACAGCAGCTGGATCGACGCGTTCTTCTTTCCCGGTGGACGCGCGAAGATCTGGATGCCGCTGTCGAGGATCTCCTCGCCGGTGAGCACCAGCTCGGCATGGCCGCCGCCGAACAGCGCGGGGAACATCTTGGCAAGGTGGCCGTTCGCCTCGGCGAAGGTCGCCATCAGTCGCTCGCGCGTCTCCTTGTCGATGCGCCGGATCGCGGTCTCGAGCGTGGAGATCGCCTCGTTCAGGTCGGCCGCCTGCGCATCGAGGGCATTCTTCTTCTCGGTCGCGCCGCCGAGTTCCTCGAGCGCGGCCAGGTTCACCGCGCCCAGCGAATTGATCTCGGCCTGCAGGCGGTTGATCTCGCCCGCCAGCGTGCGCGGGCGCGGGCCGTCCTCGGCCCGTGCAGCCAGCGCCGCCTCGTCCGCGCCGGACTCGACCAGCTTGGCAGCGAACTGCTCTTCGGTGAGGCGTGCTTCCTGCTCCTTCAGCTTCGCCTCGCCGATCGCGTTGCGCAGCGGATCGTGCTTCTGTTCGGAGGTCAGCCGTTCCTCGTCGATGCTGCGCAGCTGCGCCTCGAGCTCGGACAGTGCATTGCGCGCCGCCGACATCGCCGCTTCGCGTACCTCGCGCGTCGACAGCGCGGCCTGCAGCGACTCGACGATCGGTGCCTCTTCGAACTGCTGCGTCTCGGCCGCCAGGCGCTCGACCTCGGCAACCAGCCCCGCGAGTTCGCGTTCGCTGACAGCCACCGCGTTCTCGCCGTCCTTGATCCGCGACTGGGCGGATTCGACCCGGTAGCGCAGCTGCTGCACCGCCTGCGCCGCCTGCTGCGCCGAGTCGCGCGAGCGGGACAGCTGCCCCTGTGCCCTGCCCGCGTCCGAGCGCGTGGTCGCCAGCTGCGCGCCGATCGACTGCAGCTCACCGGCAAAGCGCTGCAGGTTCTGGTCGGTCTCGGCCAGGCGCGCGACCTCGGCGGTACGCTCGGCCTCGATCTCGGCGGACTCGCGGTCGATCTGCGCCATGCGCTGTTCGACGCGGTCGGCCTGTTCGGTCTGGCGCACCAGCTGCATCTGCGACGAATGCTGGTTCTGGCGCAGCTCGTCGGCGAGCCGGCGCTTGTCGGCCAGGTCGCGCCGCGCGCGCGCCACCGCTTCGGTCGCCTCGATGTGCCGGCCGCGCGCCTCCGACAGCTGCCCGGACATCGTCTCGATCTGGGCTGCCAGCGCCTCGATCTCACGCTGGCGTGCGAGCACACCATGCACCTCGGAATCGGGCGCGTAGAAGACGACGCTGGAGCGGCTGAGCAGGTGGCCTTCGCGCGTGACCATCATCGCGCCGGCAGGCAGGCGTTCGCGCAACTGCATGCCTTCGTCCAGCGTGGCCGCGACGAACACCTGGCTCAGCCAGTCGCCCAGCACAGGCTCGGTGCGGGGATCTTCGCAGCTCACCAGTTCGCGCAGCGGGCGTCCGATGACGTCAGGCGCCCCGGTCGTGGCCGCGCCGGCGGAAAGCTCGTACACCGCGACCTTGGCTCCGGGCATGTCCCCGAGCCAGCCAGCGCTGGCATCGATGCGCTCCACCGCGAAGGCATTGAGCCGCTCGCGCAGCACCGCCTCGAGCGCATTCTCCCAGCCCTCTTCGATGCGCAACCCCTGCCACAGCCGGCGTGCATTGGCGAGCCCGTGCCGGGCCGCCCAGTCGCGCGTGGCCTGCGCGTTCGCGAGCCGGCTCTGCAACTGCTCGAGTGCATCGCGCCGCGCCTGCACCTTGGTCAACTCGCGGTTGGCGGCGTCGACGATCGACTGCGCCTCGCGCGCCGCGATCTCGCCCTGGGCGAGCGTCTGCTCGGCCGACGAGGCTCCCGCGCGCATCTCGGCAAGCTGAGCGCCGAGCGCGACCACCGCCTCCTGCATGGTGGCCAGCGCCTCGCGGTCGGGCGGCTGCAGTCCGGCACGCTCGCCCGCCAGCCGCTGCGCACGCTGGCCGAGCTGCTCGGCCAGCCGCTGGGAAGATCCGCGACGGGTCTCCTCGACCTGCCAGAGCTGCTCGGCCTGGGCCAGCGCACGCTCCGCATCCCTCACCCGGCCATGCGCCTCGCGCGCCGCCGATTCGGCCTGCGGCAGGAGCGCTGCCTCGTGCTCCGCGGTGGCACGCGCACCGTCGGCCTGGGCCTGGAGCGACCTGGCGTCCTCCTGCCACTGCCCGAGGTTTGCGATCAGGCCATCGCGCCGCTCGCGGGTCTGGTCGAGCCGTGCGCGCGCCTGCACCAGCTGCCCCTCGACGCGCGAGCGGGTGTCGCGCAGGTGGGCCAGCTGCTGCTCGAGCCGGGCCACCTCGGCATTCGACTCGTAGAGCTCGCCTTGCGCCAGCCGCGTCGCATCGTTGGCGAGCTGCTGCTCGTCGCGCGTGGTGGTGAGGCGTTTCTCGACCTCGCGCAGCCGCGCGGTCTCGGTCTCGAGTTCGATCGACAGGCGCTCGACTTCGCGCTGCTGGCGCTCGCGCAAGGCGCTCGCCTCTGTGCGGCGCAGGTACCAGAGCAGGTCCTGCGCCGAGGTGAGTTCGGTGGTGAGTTGCTGGAACCGGGCGGCGACCGCCGCCTGCGAGGTCAGCCGCTCGATCTGGCGCTCGAGTTCCAGCCGGATGTCATCGACCCGCGCCAGGTTCTGCCGGGCGTCGGACAACCGGTTCTCGGTCTCACGCCGCCGCTCGCGGTAGCGCGACACGCCGGCCGCCTCTTCGAGGAACACGCGAAGCTCCTCGGGCTTGGCATCGATGATGCGCGAGATCGTGCCCTGCTCGATGATTGCGTAGCCACGCCCGCCCAGGCCGGTGCCGAGGAACACGTCGGCGACATCGCGCCGGCGGACATGCTGGTTGTTGATGTAGTACGCCGATTCGCCGTCGCGCTCGAGCACCCGCTTGACCGACAGTTCCGCGTAGCTGGCCCACTGACCGCCGGCCTTGCCGAGGCTGTTGTCGAACACCAGTTCGACGCTCGCGCGGTTGGCCGGCTTGCGCGTGGCCGAGCCGGCGAAGATCACGTCCTGCATGGTCTCGCCACGCAGGTGGCGCGCCGACGACTCGCCGAGCACCCAGCGGGTGGCATCGATCACATTCGACTTGCCGCAGCCATTGGGACCGACGACGCCGACGATCTGACCCGGGAGACGGATCTGCGTGGGATCGACGAACGACTTGAATCCGGACAGGCGTATTTCGGTCAGGCGCACTTAGGAGGCTTCGAGGGTCGGATGGGGATGACCCCCTAGTTTATCCGAAGGAAACCCGGACGGCGGCTTGACCGTCATGGGCGATCATCGGACACTTCGGGCGCGCAAAGGAAGAGGTCAGAACCATGCCGATAGAAGCTCTGGACCACTACAACATCTGCACCGCCGACCTCGATCGGGCCCGCCGGTTCTACGCCGAGGTGGTCGGCCTGCGCGACGGAGAGCGCCCGCCCTTCGGCCGGCCCGGCGCCTGGATGTACCTCGGCGACCACGCGATCCTGCACATCTCGACCGCGCGCGTGCCCGGCAGCAGCAAGCACGACGCCTATGACCATGTCGCGTTCCGTGCCTCCGGACTCGCTGCCACCCGCGCCATGCTCGAGCGGCTGGGCATCCGCAACCAGTCGTTCGCCGTGCCCGATCGCAATCAGGTGCAGGTGTTCTTCCGCGACCCCGACGGGGCCGAGATCGAGCTGATCTTCTCCGGCGAGGAAGCCGCCGCGGACATCGCGGCCGGTGTCGCCGTGGACGCGACCAGCGGCCGCGACACTTCGGCGAAGGCCTGAGCAGGCACGCAACGGCAACCGATGACCCCTGCCGGGGACCGATCCGGCAACGGCAGCCGGCCCGGCCCCGTGGCCAGGCCGGTGCGGCGGATCACTCCTCGGTGCGGCCGATGAAGCGCACCGAAGACTGGATGCGCTTGACCTCGCGCTGCCACGCCGCCGCGTACTCCGCGCCATCCACGTAGGCAACCGTCGACAGCGAACGCGCCATGTTGGCACGGAAATCCTCGTCCTGAGCGGCCGCACGCACCGCGTCCTGCACGATCTTCAGCGTGCTCGGCGGGGTCTTCGCAGGCGCGAACAGCGCCGTCCACAGCGTGAACTCGATGTCGATGCCGCTCTCCCTGAAGGTCGGCACGTCGGGGAAGGCCTTCAGGCGGGCGTTGCCCCACTGGGCAATCGCGCGCACCCGGCCGGACTTCACCTGCGGCATCGCCACGCTGGGCGCGGAGGCCACCGCGGTCGCATGTCCGCCCACCACCGCCGCCATCGCCGGCGCACCGCCGGTGTAGGGCACATGGCGCAGCTTGATGCCGGCGGCCTGCTCGAGGATGGCGATCGGCAGGTGGGTCGTACCGTAGGTGCCCGACGAGGACACCAGGAAGTCGGCGGGGCGGGCCCGGGCCAGCGCGACGAACTCCTTCACGGTACGCACCGGCAAGGACGGATTCACCAGCAGCATCGCCGGATCGGCGGTGATCTGCGCGATCGGAACCAGCTGCGACAGCTGGTAGGTTGGCGGGCGCTGGAATACCTCGTCGATCGCCGGCACGGCAGCCAGCGCCGGCGACTGCAGCAGCAGCGTGTAGCCGTCGGGGGCTGCGCTGGTCACCGCGATGGTGCCGATGGCGGCGTTGGCCCCCGGTCGGTTCACCACCAGCACCGGCTGGCGCAACTGCCGCTGCATCGATGCGGCCAGGCCGCGCGCGACGATGTCCACGAACCCGCCCGGCGCATTCGGATTGACGATGGTCACCGGGCGCACCGGGAACGGGTCGTCGGCGGCCCGAGACGACGGCGACCATGACAGACCGACAATGGACAGACAGGCCGCGACGGCCGTCAGGGAAAAGCTTGACCGCTTCATGTTCGTACTCCTCCAGGGAAAGCCCGCCTGTGGTCCGGTCTGCAGCCGGCCTCATCCATGCGGGCGACGAACTATACCGTGCGGAATCTGCACCTCGCCACCGGGCGGCTGCCGGCACGGGCAACGCAGCCATCACCGGCCCTGGCACCGCACGCCGCTATACTTGCGCGCGTCGCGGACTCATGCCCGCCCTCCCCGCCACTCCAGCAGAACCCCACATGCCCGCACGATCCAGGACCGCCGCAGCGCGCCCCGCGCCCGCCCGCCCCGCCCATGTACCGGGACCGTCCACCGACCTCGAGACCTTCCCGAACCCCGCGCCTGCGCGCGACCTGCGGATCCACATGGAGATCCCGGAATTCACCTGCCTGTGCCCGAAGACCGGCCAGCCCGACTTCGCGACGCTGGTGCTCGACTACGTACCCGACCGGCTGTGCGTCGAACTGAAGAGCCTCAAGCTGTATGTCTGGTCGTACCGCGACCAGGGCGCCTTCCACGAGGCGGTCACCCACCGCATCCTCGATGACCTCGTGAAGGCGACGCAGCCGCGCTTCATGCGCCTGCGGGCGAAGTTCTTCGTGCGCGGCGGCATCTTCACCACCGTGGTGGCGGAGCATCGCAAGCCCGGCTGGAAGCCTCCGGTGCCGGTATTCCTGGAGGCACTGGATTCGCAGCCGAGCGTTCGCGGCTGACGCTGGCGAAGATGCAGGACAACCCCGCGGACGGATCGCTCTCGGCCACGGCTGCCGTTGCACTGCGCTGGCGCATTGCGGCCACGGGAGACCCGGCGCTCATCGAAGCGGAGTGTGCGGCAGGCATGCGCGCACTCGCCGCCTGCCTGGAATCCGAGGGGGCAAGGCCGGACGTCCTCCCGCCCGACCGGATCGAGGCCAAGGTAGACCTCCTGCTGGCGAGCCTCGAGCGCCTGTCGTCGGCACTCGAACCGGCAGCGGCCGGCGGACGATCCACGTTCCTCGATTGCGAGGCCCGCTTCGGGATGACTTCGATCGAGTGGGACGACCCGCTGCCACCACCGCCCGACGGCATCCTCGTGATCCTCGAACTGAGGGCTGAACCGGGACAGCCGGTGACCGCCCGCCTGCCGGCGTCGCTCGCGTGCATCGAGGGGTCGAGCACCGCGGTCCCACGCCTGTGCGCGACACTGGGCCCGATGTCGGCAGCCGCCCGCGAAGCATACGAGCGCTGCGTGTTCGTGCTGCATCGAAGGGCGATCCGCGCCGAACGCGAGAGGGGTGGCACGGCAATCGACCGGCGGCAGTCGGCCGCCCCGGCGATATACTCGCGCCTCGCTCCTTGAAGGGCTGCGCGACCGCCACCGGCCGCCCGGCCATGCCCGCCTTGAATCCCGACCTGGACCTGCTCCAACCGTATCCGTTCCAGCGACTCGCCAGCCTGTTCGACGGTGTCGCGCCGAATGCGGCGCTGCGCCCGATCAGCCTGGGCATCGGCGAACCGAAGCACCCGACGCCGGAACGTATCCGGGCGGCGATCAGCGCGAACCTCGACGGGCTTGCGTCCTACCCGGCCACCGCCGGCTCCGAGGCGCTGCGCCGCTCGATGGCCGACTGGCTGGTGATGCGCCACGGCCTGCCCGGCCTCGACTGGAAGACCCAGGTGCTGCCGGTGAATGGTTCGCGCGAGGCGCTGTTCGCGATCGCGCAGACCATCGTCGACCGGACGAAGCCCTCGCCGGTGGTCGTGTCGCCGAACCCGTTCTATCAGATCTACGAAGGGGCGACGCTGCTGGCAGGCGCCCGCCCGGCGTTCCTCAACCAGACGCAGGACAATGGTTTCCGGCTCGACCTCGGGCAGTTGACCGACGAGACCTGGAGCCGCACCCAGCTGCTGTTCGTCTGTTCGCCGGGCAATCCCGCAGGCGCGGTTCTGACGCTCGACGACTGGCGCGACCTGTTTGCCCTCTCCGACCGGCACGGCTTCGTGATCGTGTCCGATGAGTGCTATTCCGAGATCTTCTTCGACGACGCCGCGCCCCCGCTGGGCGGCCTCGGCGCGGCGGTGGCGCTCGGCCGCACCGGATTTCCTCGCCTGGTCGTGCTGGGCAGCCTGTCGAAGCGCTCCAATTGCCCGGGCATGCGCTCCGGACTGATCGCCGGCGATGCCGGGATCATCGAGCGCTTCCTGCTCTACCGGACCTACCATGGCTGCGCGATGAGCCCGACCGTGCAGGCGGCCAGCGTGGCCGCCTGGACCGACGAGTCGCACGTGGTCGAGAACCGCCGGATGTACCGCGAGAAGTTCGACGCGGTGCTCGACGTGCTGTCCCCGGCGATGCCGGTGCAACGGCCAGACGGCGGCTTCTACCTGTGGCTGGAGACGCCCGGGGCCGATACCGATTTCGCCCGGGACCTGTACCGGGAACAGGCGGTCACCGTGCTGCCGGGCAGCTACCTCGCGCGCGAGGCGCACGGCATCAACCCCGGCCTGGGACGGGTGCGGGCCGCGCTGGTGGCGCCGGTCGCCGAATGCGTCGAAGCGGCCACCCGGCTGGCCGCGTTCGTCCGCAGCCGCTGAGCACCGGCGGCAGCACCTTCCTTTCCATTTTCGAGCAATTTCCGGAGCCAAGATGTCGAACACCGACCTGCAGACCCTGATCGAAGCCGCCTGGGAGCGCCGCACCGAACTGTCCCCCGGCTCCGACCGCAAGGTCGCCGATGCGGTGGACGAAGTCCTCGCCGGCCTGGACAGCGGCGCACTGCGCGTGGCCGAGAAGGCCGGTGGCGACTGGGTCGTGCACCAGTGGGTGAAGAAGGCAGTGCTGCTGTCCTTCCGGCTGCAGGACAACGTGGTGATGGACGCCGGGGCGATGAAGTTCTACGACAAGGTCGACTCCAAGTTCGCCGGGTACGACGCGAAGGCGTTCGCCGACGGCGGCTTCCGGGTGGTACCGGCCGCGACCGTCCGGCGCGGTGCCTACCTCGGAAAGAACGTGGTCGTGATGCCGTCGTTCGTGAACATCGGCGCCTGGGTCGGCGATGGCACGATGGTCGATACCTGGGCCACGGTCGGTTCCTGTGCCCAGATCGGGCGCAATGTCCACCTCTCCGGCGGGGTCGGCATCGGCGGAGTGCTGGAGCCGCTGCAGGCCAACCCGACGATCATCGAGGACAACTGCTTCATCGGTGCCCGGTCGGAGGTGGTCGAGGGCGTGATCGTCGAGGAAGGCTCCGTCCTGTCGATGGGTGTGTTCATCAGCCAGAGCACCCGGATCTTCGACCGGGAGACGAAGAGCATCACCTATGGCCGGATCCCGGCAGGTTCGGTTGTCGTGCCGGGGTCGCTGCCAGCCCCCGACGGCAGCCATAGCCTTTACTGTGCGGTGATCGTGAAACGCGTCGATGCCCAGACGCGCGCCAAGACCAGCATCAACGAGCTCCTGCGCGGCTTCTGACGCGGCTTCTGACGCGACGTCTGACGCGGAGCATGCCGGAGGCCTCGCACGCGCTCCGGCATGGTCCTTGCCGTCTGCTTTGCAAACGCGGCGGGTGTTGGCACAATCCCATCGTTAGCAACCTACGTTCGGTCCCCCTCCTGCATGTCGCTGCTCGACGATCTGAAGAATCAGGCTGAAGTGCTGCGCAAGCGGCAGGAGTCCGGTTCAGCGCTGCATGACCATTACTTCCGCGAAATCCACGAGCGGTTGAAGGTGATATTTCTGCACCTGAACGAACTGGTCAACTCGCTCAACACGATCCGGCCGGAGGTCATCCGGTATTTCTACATCGAGCCGTCCAGCATGCTCGAGGACCTGCGCCAGGCCGACTATGCGGTCTCGGCCAGGCGCAAGACGATCGACTACGTCGACTATTTCGAGGAAGTGCTGCTGCGCACCCGCTGTGTCGGCAGCACAAAGTTGAGAATCGAGAAGGATTCCGACGCACTGGTAACCCGGATGCGCGATTTCCTGTGGAGCAATTCGCTCAGGTTCGACCTGCGGGAGTACCGCAGCGAACGTGGCTACATCCAGAGTGGTGCGTTCATCGTCGAGCCGGAGGTACCGGTGACGATCACCATCTCCGGTGTGCCCGACCGAGGCCACATCGTGATCGCCACACGCAACCTCGAGAAGCTCGGCGAAGTCCGCTACACCTACGAGATCGACGAAGTCGACATCCCGCTCATCGAGGAACTCGCCAAGCTGCTCATCGGCAAGCCGAACCAGTTCCGCTCGATGGGCAAGCACCAGCAACCGGTACGCACCGCGGTGCGCCCGCGCCCGCCCCAGGCAGAGCCTGAGCCCGATCCGCCGATGGTGGACGATCCGCCCGATGACAACGCCCCCAGGTCGATCTTCGGCAGCCTGAAGTCTTTGCTCAAGCGCAAGGTGGACTGACCTCCCCGCGACGCTCTTTCCCGAATCACCGCCCGCTGGGGCGGCCATGAACCCGAGGCGCCCGCGGAGATGTTCCTCACCCCGCTGTTCCACCTGATGGCCGAGAAGCAGGCATCCGACCTGTTCTTCACGGCCGGCGCGCCGATCTGCATCAAGATCCGCGGCAACGTGATGCCGATCAACAGCCAGGTGCTCGACGCGGCCATGGTGCGCAAGGTCGCCTGGGAGATCATGACCGAGGCGCAGGCCGAGGCGTTCGAGCAGTCGCTGGAGATGAACTTCTCCCACGGCATCAAGGACGTCGGCAGCTTCCGGGTGAACGTGTTCCGGCAGCGTGGCGCGGTCGGCATGGTCATCCGGCACATCAAGAACCTGATCCCGTCGCTCGCCGACCTGCGGCTGCCGCCGTCGATCGGCGAACTCATGCTCGAGAAGCGCGGGCTCGTGCTCATCGTCGGCGCGACCGGCTCCGGCAAGTCGAGCACGATGGCCGCCATGATCGACCACCGCAACCAGTCGCGCAGTGGGCATATCCTCACCATCGAGGATCCGATCGAGTTCAATTTCCAACACAAGAAGAGCCTGATCAACCAGCGCGAAGTCGGGGTGGATACCCGCTCGTACGAGAACGCGCTGGTCAGTGCGATGCGCGAGGCGCCCGACGTCCTGATGATCGGCGAGATCCGCGACCGGGAGACCCTGCAGCACGCGATAACCTATGCGCAGACCGGGCACCTCTGCGTCTCGACGCTGCACGCCAACAACAGCTACCACGCGCTGAACCGGATCGTCACTTTCTTCCCGCACGAAGCCCGCGCCGCGCTGCTGATGGATCTCTCCATGACACTGCGCGCGGTGATCTCGCAGCGCCTGCTCAAGGCCACGGATAACTCGCTGGTGCCGGCGATCGAGGCACTGATGAACACGATGTCCATCCAGGAGCTCATCCGCAAGGGCGACTTCGACCAGATCCGGGACATGATGGAACAGAGCCTGACGCACGGCTCGCAGACCTTTGAACGCTCGCTGTTGGATCTGTTCTCGTCAGGACTGATCACCCGGGAAGAGGCACTCGCCAATTCCGATTCGCCCACGAACCTGTCGTGGCTGATCAACAACGCGAAGCCACGTCCGACCACCACCGGGCCGGATATCACCCAGCCGATCCAGGCCCCGTCGACGCGCACCCCGGCGCCTGACGCTTCGTCGAAGGTGCCGACGCGCACCGAGGGCGCCGACCTCGGCAGCTTCAAGTTCAACATGGACGTCGTATGACCGCTGCAGCACTCGCGCACCCCGCCTTCGAACTGTCACGCGAACTGATCGCCCGCGCTTCGGTGACGCCCGAGGATGCTGGCTGCCAGTCGCTGCTGGCCGCCCGGTTGGCCGCCGCCGGTTTCTCGGTCGAGACGCTGGCCTGGGGACAGGTCACGAACCTCTGGGCGCGGCGCGGCACCACCGGCCCGCTGTTCTGCTTCGCCGGCCACACCGATGTCGTCCCGACCGGGCCGGTGGAGGCCTGGCATACCCCGCCGTTCGAACCGACCGTGGTCGACGGTGAACTGGTGGGCCGTGGCGCCTGCGACATGAAATGCGCGATCGCGGCGATGGTGGTGGCCTGCGAGCGCTTCCTCGCCCGGCATCCCGACCCTGCCGGTTCGATCGCCTTCCTGCTCACCTCCGACGAGGAAGGACCGGCGGTCGACGGCTCGGTGCGGGTGGTCGAGCACCTGCGGGCGCGCGGCGAGCACCTCGACTACTGCGTGATCGGAGAGCCGACCTCGGTCGACGCGCTCGGCGACATGCTGAAGAACGGGCGCCGGGGCTCGCTGTCCGGACGGCTGGTGGTCAAGGGCAAGCAGGGGCATATCGCCTATCCCCACCTCGCGTCCAATCCGGTCCACCTGCTGGCACCGGCACTGGCCGAACTCACCGGCACGCGCTGGGACGACGGCAACGAGGATTTCCAGCCGACCGCATGGCAGGTATCGAACATCCATGCCGGGACCGGTGCGGGCAACATCATCCCGGGCACGGTCGAAGTCCACTTCAACTTCCGCTTCGCGCCCACCAGCACCGCCGCCTCGTTGCGCGAGCGCCTGGAATCGATCCTGCGCCGGCACGGGCTGGTGTTCGACCTTCACTGGTCGCTCGGCGGCGAACCCTTCCACACCGGCCGCGGCCGGCTGGTCGAGGTCGCGGTGGATGCCATCCGGGAAGCTACCGGGCGGGTGCCGGAGGTGTCCACCACCGGCGGCACGTCCGACGGACGTTTCATCAAGGACATCTGCAGCGAGTTGATCGAGTTCGGCGCGCGCAATGCGACCGCGCATGCAGTGGACGAACGCGTCTCGGTCGAGACACCCGCGCTGCTGGCCGGGATCTACGAAGGCATGCTGGAACGGCTGCTCGCACGATGACCACCGACCGATCCACGCCGGCCGCCGGCGACGCCCACCTGATCCGCGACCTGGACGCCCTGCTCGCGCTCTACGGCCAGCCGGTCGGCCCTGCAGTAGCCAAGGAACTGCCCTACATCCACCCGCACTACCAGCGCTTCATCGAGGCCGCGCCGTTCGTCGCGATCGGCACCTGCGGTCCGGATGGCCTGGACAACTCGCCGCGCGGCGATGCACCGGGCTTCGTGCGCGTGGCCGATGAACACACCGTGATGCTCCCCGACCGCCGGGGCAACAACCGGGTCGACAGCCTGCGCAACCTGGTCGCCGATCCGCGCATCGCCCTGCTGTTCCTGATCCCGGGCGTCGGCGAAACCTTGCGCATCAACGGACGCGCGGTGATCTCGGTCGATCCGGCGCTGCTGGAGTCCTTCTCGGTCGACGGCAAGCCGCCCCGCTCGGTGTTGATCGTCACCGTCGACACGGTGTACTACCAGTGCTCGAAGGCCCTGGTCCGCTCGAAGCTCTGGGACCCGGCGGCACGCATCGAACGCTCCGCGCTGCCGAGCACCGGCACCATGATCGGCGACATCAGCCGCGGCACGATCGACGCCGTCGCCTACGACCGCGAGCTGCCGGCGCGTATCCAGGCGCAGCTCTATTGAACCCGCCGATGCGACACGTGTCCCCAGGCGCAAGCCATTCTGCAAAGGGTGTCGATCCGGTCGCTGCGGCCGGCGATCCTTTCGTCGCCGCCGTGCAGCAGCTTTCGACGCTGCGCGACTTCATCCGCCTTGCGGTCACCCGCTTCGAGAAGGCCGGCGTGTTCTTCGGCCACGGCAACGCCAGCGCCTGGGACGAAGCGGTCTACCTTTGCCAGCGCACGCTCGGCCTGCCGCTCGACCTGCTTGAACCCTTTCTCGATGCCCGCCTGCTCGATGACGAGCGGCAGGCGCTCGCCGACATCCTGCGCCGCCGGATCGACGAACGCATCCCCGCCGCCTACCTCACCGGCGAGGCCTGGCTGGGCGACCTGCGTTTCCGCATCGACCAGCGGGTCATCGTGCCGCGTTCCTACATCGCCGAAGTCCTGCGCGAGGACCTCGAGCCGCTGGGCATAGACGACGGTCGTGTCCGACGGGTGCTCGACCTGTGCACCGGCTCGGCCTGCCTGGCGATCGTCGCCGCGCTGCGTTTCCCGGAGGCCGACGTCGATGCCGTCGAGCTGAGCCCGGATGCGCTCGCCGTCGCCCGGATGAACGTCGACGACTACGGCCTGGCCGATCGTCTGGCGCTGTTCGAGGGCGACCTCTACCAGCCGCTGGGCGAGCGGCGCTACGACCTGATCCTCACCAATCCGCCCTACGTCGACGGCCCGGCGATGGCCGCCCTGCCGGCGGAGTACCTGCACGAGCCGGTGGGCGCACTGGCCGGCGGCGAGGATGGCCTGGACCTGGTGCGCACCATCCTTGCCGAGGCCCCGGCGCATCTCGAGCCGGGCGGGCGGCTGGTGATGGAAGTCGGCAACAGCCGTGACGCACTGGAGGCCGCGTTCCCCCGGCTGCCGTTCACCTGGATCGAGACGACCGCGCCGGTGTCTTCGGTGTGCGTGCTGGCGCGCGAGGACCTCGCCCCGCCGGCTGGCCCGGCCGGCCGGAAGCGCCAGGGCGGCCGCTAGCAGCCGAAGGGCGCGCGGCCGGCGCACGCGGCACGCGTCGATCGAGTCGTTTGCGCCCCGGCTTGCCCTCCGGCACGCCGAGCCTGGGCAAGTCCTCTGCCGGGGCACGCGGGCGCTGGCGGCCCGGCGGCCGTGCCTGCACGCTGGCCGGAGCGGCCGCGTTGTCCGCATCGCGTTCGATGCGCGCCTGGATCGCGAGCACTTCCTCGTCGGTCAGCGACAGGAACTGGCCGCGCTTGAGCTTGGACGGCAGCTCGATCGGCCCGAACCGGACCCGCATCAGCCGGCTGACGGTCATCCGGTGCGCCTCGAACAGCCGCCGCACCAGCCTGTTGCGTCCTTCGGTGACCACCACCCGGTACCAGCGGTTCACACCTTCGCCGCCGCCGTCATGGATCGATTCGAACCGTGCCGGTCCGTCCACCAGCTCGATACCGGTCGTCAACTGCCTGAGCTGCTCGGGCGACAGCGTGCCGAGCACGCGCACGGCGTACTCGCGCTCGTTGCCGAAGCTCGGATGCATCAAGGCGTTGGCGAAGTCGCCCGAGTCGGTGAAGATCAGCAGGCCGCTGGTGTTGAAGTCGAGGCGCCCGACCGACAGCCACTTGCCGCTGCGCAGCCGCGGAAGGGCATCGAACACCGACGCGCGGCCGGACGGGTCGTCATGCGAGACGATCTCGCCTTCCGGCTTGTGGTAGAGCAGCACCTTGGGCAGCTCGCCGGCGCGCGCGCGGATGCGCCGGCCATCGATGGCGATCACGTCGCCCGGATGGGTGCCATCGCCGACCTCCACGCGGGTACCGATCGTCGCCGGACGGCCGTTGACCGTGACCGCACCGCGGCCGATCAGCGTCTCCATCGCCCGGCGCGATCCGATGCCGGCGTCGGCCAGTACCTTCTGCAGCTTCTGGGTCGGCCCGACGGGTACGCGCGCCGCTGGCGCGAAGTCCGGCGGCACGAAGGCTGGCGGATAGCCGCCGGCGACCTCGTCGAACCGGCTGTCGCCGTCGCCCGGTGCCGCGCGCCGGAAGCCGCCGGCCGCCGCGGTGCCACGACCGCGCGGCGGTGTATCGTCGGACGAGGTCTTCGACGGTCGCTGAGGCGGCCTGAACGGTGTACGCGCCTTGCCCCCGGCACGGCTGGGTCGGGCCCTGCCAGCTGGCCCTGGCCGGCCGGCACGTGCGGACTCGGCTGGCCCTGGCCGGCCGCCACGTTCGGAATCGACCGGCCCTGAGCGCCGGGCGCGTTCGGACTCGGCCGCCCCCGGTCGGCCGGCGCGTACCGAACCAGCAGACCCGCGACCGCCGGAGTGCGTCTCACGTCCCTCGCCAGCCGCCGGTCCGGCCGGCCGTGGCCGACGGCCACCACCCGGAGCACTGGTCGGTGCCGCACGGAACCCGGCCCTTGGACCGGCACCGGGCATGCGCGAAGGACCGCCCCGGCTACCCGGCTTCTTCGGACCACCGCTGCGCGGGCCGGGCCGCGGCCCGCTCGCTCCGCGCGTTTTGCGTGACTTAGACCCTTTTGCGCTCATGTATCGCCTGTGCCAGTGTGCCGCTGTCGACATGCTCGAGTTCGCCGCCGACCGGGATGCCGCGTGCGATCCGCGTGCAGGACAGGCCACGCGCGCCGAGCAGTTCGCCAAGGTAGTGGGCCGTGGCCTCGCCCTCGACGGTGTAATTCATGGCAAGTATGACCTCGTTGACCTTGCCGTCCAGCGCTCGCGCGGCCAGGCGTTCCAGGTCGAGCTCCGCAGGACCCATGCCATCGAGCGGCGACAGCCGTCCCATCAGCACGAAATACCGGCCGGCGAAGCAACGCGCCTGCTCGACCATCAGCACGTCCGCAGGCATCTCGACGATGCACAGCTTCGTCTCGTCGCGCCGGGGCGATGCGCACAGCGTGCACAGCGGCGTGTCGCTGAAATCGTTGCACAGCTCGCAATGGTGGACGTCGGTCAGCGCCCGCCCGAGGCTCGCACCCAGCCGCTTCGCGCCCTCGCGATCGTGCTGCAGCAGGTGGTAGGCCATCCGCTGCGCACTCTTCGGGCCGACGCCGGGCAGGCAGCGCAGCGCCTCCATCAGCGCGGCGAGTGCGCTCGGGGGATTCGACATGCGGTCGGCGACGCAGGCGTCGAGGGCGCGGCGGGACGGAAGGAGCGGGAGCGGCGCGTCAGAACGGCAGCTTCAGGCCGGGCGGCAGGCCCATGCCGGCGCTCATCGCACCCATCTTCTCCTGCACCGTCGCCTCGACCTTTCGCACCGCGTCGTTGACCGCGGCCGCGACCAGATCCTCGAGCAGTTCACGGTCGTCGCCGACCACGCTCGGATCGATCGACACGCGCTTGACGTCGTGGCGGCAGGTCATGGTGACCTTCACCAGCCCGGCACCGGCCTGCCCTTCGACCTCCTGCGTGGCCAGCTGCTCCTGCATCCGGCGCATGTTCTCCTGCATCTGCTGCGCCTGCTTCATCAAGTTGCCGATGGCACCTTTCATGTCGGGTCTCGTCCAGTGTTGGCAGCGTCCGGCGCTGCGGGGGTCTCGGGAGGTCTGGGGGTGATCGCCGCCTCGTCGAGGCGGGCATCGAACTGCTCGATCAGGTTGCGCACGAACGGATCGGACTCGATCGCAGCTACTGCATCAACCTGCCGCCGGTGGCGGACCTGGCGGTCGATCTCGACCGGGGTCTGATTCTCCGGCGCGCCCAGGCGCACGCGCAGCTGCACCTCGTTGCCCAACTCGCGCGACAGATGCTGCTGGAGCTTATCCTGATAAGCCTTCTCGAGCAGGTGGCGGTGCGCCTCCGGCAGCACCAGCTCGATCCGGTCGACGCCGCTGCCGCTGTCGCTGTCGCTGCCGTTCTCGTGCAGCGCCAGCGCGCAGTGCTGGGCCAGCATGCGCGCCATGCCGGACACGCGTGCCGAGGCGACGAACTCAGCCCAGTCGTCCCGGCTCAGCTTTTTTTTTTCGACCGCAGCCCGTGCGGCGGCGAGCGCCGCCGCGGCCTGTCCGCCGGGCCGTGCCACCGCGGGCACCGCAGCCGCGGGTGCCGCACGCGCCGTGCCGGCGGCCGCAGGCGCGGCAGGCGCAACCGTACCCGCCACCGGAATCGACGTGCCAGCGGTTTGCGCTGCAACGGCGCGTCCGGTCGAAGCCGGTGCACCTTCGGTCATACGCCCCGCCTGCGATGCGGGCGCGGTAGCCGTGCGGGCCGGTTCCGGGCTGCCCTCCCGCTCCGGCGCAAAGGCCAGCATGCGCAGCATCGACATCGAGAAGCCGGCATGCTCGTCCGGGGCCAGCCCGATCTCGTCCACGCCCTGCACCGCGATCTGGTAACAGAGCTGCACCTCCTGCGCACTGAACGCGGCAGCCAGGTCGCGCCAGAGCACGACATCGGGGTCGTCGTCGCGCAGGGCGTCGGGTACCAGCTGGACCACCGCCAGCCGGTGCAGCACGCCAGCCATCTCGCGCAGTGCCGACTCGAAGGCGATGCCACGCTCGGCCAGGCTCTCGATGCCAGCCACCAGGGCCGGGCCGTCGGCGCGGGCCACCGCCCCGAGCAGTTCGAACAGGTAGCGCTGGTCGATCACGCCCAGCATCTCGCGCGTCGCGGCCTCGTCGACCCGGCCGCCGCCATGGGCGATCGCCTGGTCGGTCAGCGACAGCGCATCGCGCAGGCTGCCTTGCGCCGCGCGCGCGATCAGGACCAGCGCGCCCGGTTCGAAGGCAACCGATTCCTCGCCCAGCACGAAGCCCAGCCGCGCGGTGATCAGCGGCGGCGCGATGTTCTTCAGGTTGAACTGCAGGCAGCGCGACAGCACGGTCACCGGGATCTTCTGCGGATCGGTGGTGGCCAGGATGAACTTCACATGCTCGGGCGGCTCTTCCAGCGTCTTCAGCATCGCGTTGAACGCCGACTTCGACAGCATGTGCACTTCGTCGATGATGTAGACCTTGTAGCGGCCCACCGTCGGCGCATACATCGCGTTCTCGAGCAGCTCGCGCATGCTGTCGACCTGGGTGTTCGAGGCTGCATCGAGCTCGATCAGGTCGACGAAACGACCGGCGTCGATCTGCAGGCAGGCATCGCACATGCCGCAGGGCGTGCTGGACACCCCGCGCTCGCAGTTGAGCGCCTTGGCCAGGATGCGCGCGAGCGTCGTCTTGCCGGTGCCACGCGTACCGGTGAACAGCCAGGCATGGTGCAGTCGGCCCCGGTCGAGCGCATTGCCCAGCGCGCGCACGACATGCTCCTGCCCGGTCAGTTCCGGGAAGCCTCTGGGTCTCCATTTGCGCGCCAGCGCCTGTGTCATGCCGCTCATCGGTGGCCCGCGTTCAGAATCGCCGCCTCGCTGGGAACCCGCTGCATCGATACGCTGGAGACCGGCTGCTGGCGCCACCGGGCGCGCGGCGTCCGGGGCACGAATGAGGGTGGCGAGCCTGACCCCCGGCACTTGCAGTGAGTAGCTGTGGCTGCTTCCTTCCGGACCTGACCAGATTCACCACGCTGCAATGCGGGGAGGCCCGCCATGGAGCCCCAAGTGTACCGCTTTACAGGCCCGGCGAATAATGATTCCATCTTTCCACAACAACAGCGTCGGCCCGCGAGCAAGCGGGCTCGCAGCCAAGGAGGAAGCCATGTCGACGATCGAATCCGTGCTCAACGAGAACCGGCAGTTCGCACCGCCCGCGTCGTTCGCAGGCAGCGCCACGATCTCCGGAATGGACGCCTACCGCGCCCTGTGCGCCGAGGCCGAGCGCGACTATGAGGGCTTCTGGGCGCGACTGGCGCGCGAGCACATCGGGTGGAAGACCCCGTTCACCAAGGTGCTGGACGAATCGAACGCCCCGTTCTTCCGCTGGTTCGAGGACGGCACGCTGAACGCCTCCTGGAACTGCCTCGACCGGCACCTTGCCACCATCCCCGACAAGACCGCCATCGTGTTCGAGGCGGACGACGGCAAGGTCACCCGCGTCACCTACCGTGAGCTCTACCACCGCGTCTGCCGTTTCGCCAATGCGCTCAAGTCGCGCGGCATCCAGGCCGGCGACCGGGTCATCGTCTACATGCCGATGTCGATCGAGGCGGTAGTCGCGATGCAGGCCTGCGCGCGCATCGGCGCCACCCATTCGGTCGTGTTCGGCGGCTTCTCGGCCAAGAGCCTGCACGAGCGCATCCTCGACGCCGGCGCGGTCGCGGTGATCACCTCGGATGGCCAGGTACGCGGCGGCAAGGAAATCCCGCTCAAGCCGACGGTAGACGAGGCGTTCTCGCTCGGCGGCTGCGACAGCGTGAAGGACGTGATCGTCTACCGTCGCACCGGCAGCCCGGTGGCGTTCGACGCCGGCCGCGACCACTGGTGGCACGATGTCGAGCAGGGCCAGGCCGACACCTGCGAGCCGGCCTGGGTCGGTGCCGAACATCCCCTTTTCATCCTGTACACCTCCGGCTCCACCGGCACGCCCAAGGGCGTGCAGCACTCCACCGGCGGCTACCTGCTGCATGCAGCGCTGACGATGCGCTGGACGTTCGACCACAAGCCGGACGACGTGTTCTGGTGCACCGCCGACGTCGGCTGGGTCACCGGCCACACCTATGTCTGCTACGGCCCGCTGGCCGCGGGCGCTACCCAGGTGATCTTCGAGGGCGTGCCGACGTACCCGGATGCCGGCCGCTTCTGGAAGATGATCCAGGACCACAAGGTCACCATCTTCTACACCGCGCCGACCGCGATCCGCTCGCTGATCAAGGCCGGCGGCGACCTGCCGACGAAGTACGACCTGTCCAGCCTGCGCCTGCTCGGTACCGTCGGCGAGCCGATCAACCCCGAGGCCTGGATGTGGTACCACCGCACCGTAGGGGGCGAGCGCTGCCCGATCGTCGACACCTGGTGGCAGACCGAGACCGGCGGCCACATGATCACCCCCCTGCCGGGCGTGGTCGCGACCAAGCCGGGCTCGTGCACCCTGCCCCTGCCCGGCATCATGGCGGCGATCGTCGACGAGACCGGTCTTGACGTCGAGAACGGCAAGGGCGGCATCCTGGTGATCAAGCGGCCGTGGCCATCGATGATCCGTACCATCTGGGGCAACCCGGAGCGCTTCCGCAAGGCCTACTACCCGGACGATTTCCAGGGCAAGTACTACCTCGCCGGCGACGGCGCCAACCGCGACCTCGACGGCTACTTCTGGATCATGGGCCGGATCGACGACGTGCTGAACGTCTCGGGACACCGGCTGGGCACGATGGAGATCGAATCGGCACTCGTGGCCAATCCGCTGGTGGCCGAGGCCGCCGTGGTCGGCAAGCCGCACGAGATCAAGGGCGAGGCGGTATGCGCGTTCGTCGTGCTGAAGGGCCAGCGGCCGGAAGGTGCAGCGATCGAGGCACTCGCGAAGCAGCTGCGCGACTGGGTCGGGCACGAGATCGGTCCGATCGCCAAGCCGGACGAGATCCGATTCGGAGACAACCTGCCGAAGACGCGGTCGGGGAAGATCATGCGTCGGCTGCTGCGCTCGCTCGCGAAGAACGAGGAGATCACGCAGGATGTATCGACGCTGGAGAATCCGGCGATATTGGAGCAGTTGAAGCAGGCGCGGTAGGGCGGTGGTCGTCGCAGTAGTCTGTTTGGATCAATGCTGTCGGGAGACACCGTTGACAGCCTCCGGTCTGATCGAGCCAAATCAAACGGCAGAAATTTTCGCCGGCGTGCCTTGTCCGTTCGATCACTCCCCGCCTGACTTCCGGAGCCAGAGCTCATGTCGAAAGCTTTCACATGGAAGCATGGCAATGGTCGATGCAACCGCAGCGCCCGCTTTCGGCGACGCCGCACAGAGGTAACGCCACGAGTCGGCCGAAGCCGGCGCGCCCCATCCGCTGGTCGCTCACGCCCACAGGCACGAGAGCGGCGCAGCCGCAAGCCGGTCACCGAACGGCACGCGATCCGCGCCGTCGTATAGGACGACGCCGAACGCGAACCGATCCCCGCAGGCCTCCGCCAGCGCGCGCAGCCCTGCGAAGTCTGCGGCCCGCACTGTCGCACTCGCCTTCACCTCGATGCCGGCGATGGTGCCGTCGTCTCGCTCGAGCACGATGTCCACCTCCCGCGTGTCGCGATCACGGAAGTGGTACGCCATGAGGTGCTGCTCCGATGCGGCCAGCAGCTTCAGCACCTCCGAGAACACGAAGCTCTCGAGGAGCGCTCCGAACGTGCCGCGATCGCCCTTGACCCGCGCGAAGGTGAGCCCGCGTACCGTCGCCAGCAGGCCTGGGTCGAGGAAGTGCAGCTTCGGTGTCCTGACCATGCGCTTGAGCGCATTGTTGAACCAGGGCTGGACGGTTGCGACCAGGAAGACCTGCTCGAGCAGGCCGACGTAGCGCTGCCCGGTGCGGTGGTTGACGCCGATGCCGCCTGCAAGCCGGGAGAAGTTCACCAGTTGCCCGGAATGCTCGGCCACCAGGCGCAGGAACTTCGGCAGCTCGGACAGTCGTTCCACCTCGGCGATGTCCCGCAGGTCGCGGGTCAGGATCGAGGAAAGATAGGCGCGCGCCCAGTCCTGCCGGCGCCGTTCCGTGCCGCGGTCGAGGGCCTCAGGGAAACCGCCGCGGAGCACGAGCTGGACCAGGTCGTCGCCGACGACAGCGTCCTTCCCGCCCTGCAGCGTCCCGTCGAACAGCCTTCCGAGGAAGCTGGGTGCCTGGCGCCCGATCTCCGCCTGCGCCAGCGGCAGCATGCCGATGGTCTCGATCCGGCCCGCAAGACTGTCGGCGACGCGAGGCAGCGTCATCACGTTGGCCGAACCGGTGAGCAGGAATCGACCCGGACGACGGTCCTCGTCGACAGACTTCTTGATCGCAAGCAGGAGTTCGGGCGCCCGCTGGATCTCGTCGATGATGGTGCGGTCGACCCCCCTGACGAAACCGGCCGGGTCGGATCGGGCGGCTTCCAGGACGGTCTGGTCGTCGAGAGTGACATAGGAACGCCCGACGTCGGCCATCTTCCGGACGAGCGTGGTCTTTCCAGCCCGGCGCGGCCCCGTGACCAGGACGACCGGAGTATCAGCCAGGGCTTCCTGCACCCGGGGCTCGATCAGGCGATCGAACATGCCGCATCCTCTCCACGAACCGGTGAATTGGTAGTATCGGGCTCGGCAGATTTGCAGTCAACGTCCGGCTGATTGGTAGTATCCGGCCGCCATCCGGACACAGAGCCTGGGATCCAGTAGCCTCCACCGCCCACTTTGTGCCATGGTCACGCAACGCCAGTCGAGTCCGCCCATGTCCTCCACATCCGCGATCGCCCTCTCGGCGCCGGTCGCCGCCACCGCCGCCTTCCTCCACACCCATCCCCCCTTCGACCGCATGGAGGCGGCCCACGTCGCGCGCCTCGCCGCCGCCGCCCGCATCCGCTACTGCCCGCCCGGCGACACTCTGCTCTCACCCGACGACGGACCGCCCTCGCATGTACTGGTCGTGCAGCGCGGCCGGATCGAGCGGCAGGTGCCCTCCGCCTGGTCCAACCCGGGCGACGCGGACGAGCCCCTGCAGGCCGGCGAGCTGTTCCCGGTCACCGCGGTGCTCGACCGGCGCCCGGTCGCCTGCACCTACCGCGCGATCGGCGACGTGTTCTGCCACGAGATCGATGGCGATACCTTCCGCGCGGTAGTGGCCGAGAGCCCGCTGCTGCAGGCGTTCTGCTCGCAGCGGCTGCGGGCGATGCTGGAGCAGTCGCGCGCGGCGCTGCAGGCGCGCTACAACGAGGCATCCAGCGGCGAGCAGTCGATGACCAGCGCGCTGTCGGAGCTGATCGGCCGCGCGCCACTGGGCTGCATGCCAGACACGCCGGTCGCCAGCGTGCTCGACACGATGCGCCGCGAGCGCATCGGCTGCATGGTGGTGGTGGACGGCGACGCCCGTCCGGTCGGCATCTTCACCGAGCGCGACGTGGTCGACCGTGCGGCGCTGGATCGCCTCGACCGCGCGGCACCGATCTCGGCGCTGATGACCGCGGGCGTGCACGCGCTGGCGCACGATGCAACCGTAGGCGATGCAGTGCTGTGCATGGTGCGCCATTCGGTCCGCCATGTAGTCGTCGTGCGCGACGGGCGCTTCGCCGGCGTGGTTTCGCAGCGCGACGTGTTCGCGCTGCAACGGGTGTCGTTCTTCCGCGTCGCGCAGCGCATCGACGGCGCGGGAGACATCGATGCGCTGGCCGCGGCCACCGGCGACATCCGCGTGCTTGCACGCAACCTGCTGGCACAGGGCGTCGCCGCCGAGCCGCTGACCCGCTTCGTGTCGGAACTGAACGATCGTGTCGTGCAGCGGGTCCTGGCACTGATCTCGGCCGCGCATGCCATCGACGACATCGCGTTCGCCTGGATCGCACTCGGCAGCGAAGGCCGGCGCGAGCAGACGATCGCCACCGACCAGGACAACGGCATCGCGTTCGTGTCGCCCGAGGGCACGGCGGACGTCGAGCCGCTGCGTGCGCGGCTGGTCGCGTTCGCAAAGGCTGTGAACGCAGCGCTCGACCGCTGCGGCTTTCCGCTGTGCCGCGGCGATATCATGGCTGGCAATCCGCGCTGGTGCCTGTCGGTCGATGAATGGCGTGCGCTGTTCGACGACTGGCTGCGCAATCCGGTGCCGCAGGCGCTGCTGTCGGCCAGCATCTTCTTCGACCTGCGGCCGATCGGTACCGCCCCGCCCCAGGTCATCGCGCTGCGCGACAGGCTTGCCGATGCAGCGCCCGCGCGCAAGGCCTTCCTGCAGGCGATGGCGCGCAACGCGCTGGAGACCCGTCCGCCGCTGGGCTGGTTCGGCGGCCTCACCGGCAGCGGCCGCGGCGAGCGGCCGGACGCGATCGACCTCAAGCTGCACGGGGCGCGCATCTTCGTCGACGTGGCACGCATCCTCGCGCTCGCCCACGGCATCGCCGACACCGGCACCGCCGCCCGCCTGCACGCGCTGGCCGACCGCGGCGTGCTGCCGCGCGACGAGGCCGAGGCCGCGATCGATGCCTTCCATATCCTGCAGCAACTGCGCCTGCGACTGCAGTTTGGCGACCCTGCCGGCGTGGCTGGCAACCCGAACGCGGTGCTGCCGGACTCGCTCAACACGTTCGACCGCCGCGTGCTGAAGGAGGCGCTGGTCCAGGCGCGCCGGCTGCAGCAGCGGCTCGCGGCCGATTACCAGGTCTGAGCGGCGCGATGCGCTGGCTCGATCGCCTCCTTCGCCGCAACCCGCCGCCCGGCGCCGATACGCCGGCGCGCTATGCAGTGATCGACACCGAGACCTCGGGCCTGGACGTCGCCCGCGACCGGTTGCTCACGATCGGCGCGGTCGGCGTGTACGACGAACGGGTCGAAACCGCGGATGCGTTCTATGCAGTGCTGCGCCAGCCGGCACCCACCGTCGGCGAGGACATCCTGATCCACCGCGTCGGCACCGGCGAGCAGGCCGGCGGCGAGGATCCGGTCACGGCACTGGCCGCGTTCGAACGCTGGTGCGACGGCCGCTGGGCGGTCGGCTTCCATGCCGGCTTCGACCGCCGGATGATCGAGCGCACCCTGCGGGCGCACGGCCACGCAGCGCCACCGCTGCGCGGATGGATCGACCTCGCGGTGGTCGCGCCCCTGCTGCTGCCTGGCCGGAAGGGCCCGGACGGGAAGGCCCCGGTATCGCTCGACGACTGGCTGGCCAGCTTCGGCATCGACGACTGCGAGCGCCACCATGCGCTGGGCGACGCGCAGGCAACCGCGCAGTTGCTGCTGCCGGTGCTGCATGCCGCGCAGGCGCGCGGACTGGCGGATCCGGCGGCCCTGTGCGCAGAAAGCGAAGCCGCGCTGAAGCTCAGGTCGATGCGCTGAGCGATGCGCCCTGCGGCAGCGGCCTCAGGTCCTGCCCAGGAAGCGCAGCGCGTTGTCGCGGAAGAACCCCTGCAGCGTGTTCGCGTCCACCTGCATGCCACTCAGCGTCTTCACCGGGTCTGGGTCGCCGAGCGTGAACGGATAGTCGCTGCCCGCGACCACCTGGGTCGCGCCGAAGCGCGCGGCGACCAGTTCGATCAGCCCGGTATCGAACATGATGCTGTCGTACCAGAAGCGCTTCGCATACTCGAGCGGGTCGCGTGGCAGCGACTCGCGTGCCGGCTTGTTCAGGTGCCAGGCCCGGGACAGGCGCGGCACCATGCCGACGAAGGCACCACCGCCATGGCTGAAGCACAGGCGCAATCCGGGATGCCGCTCTGCGATGCCACCGGTGACGATCGATGCAGCGGCCAATGCGACATCGGCCGGGAAGCAGACCGCCTGCTCGGAGAAGCTGCCGACGATCCGGTCCTTGCCCGCTGGCCGCAGCGCGTGCACGAACACGCAGGCGCCCTTCGCTTCCACCGCCGCGAAGAACGGTTCGAAACGAGCGTCGCCGATCGACACGCCGTTTACATGGCTGGCGATCTCGACGCCCGGGAACTTCAGCACGTCGACCAGGTAGTCGAGCTCTGCCAGCGCGAGGTCGAGGTCCTGCAGCGGCACGCAGCCCAGCCCGGCGAAGCGCGCCGGATGGCGCGAAACCATGCCGGCAATCTCGTCGTTCAGGTAACGACACAGCACCTGGGCATCCTCGGCCGGAAGCCAGTAGGACAGCAGTTCCGGCATCGGCGACAGGCACTGCAGCGCGATGCCGGTGCGGTCCATGTCGGCAAGCCGGTCTTCCAGCGTGAAGGTGCTCTGGTGCACCGTGCGATAGACCTTGCCGCGGATCATCACGTGGCAATGGCAGGCATGGGCTGGCGCCATCGAAGGCCAGGGCACGTCCACGTTGCGGCCGATATAGGCCGGAAACTTCTCCGGGACGATGTGGGTATGCACGTCGATCGCATTCATGCCGGCGATGTTAGCAAGGACAGGCGCAGCTGGCGTATCATCCGCGGTCGCGGCAGGATCCGGCCGCATGCAGCACGAGAGCAGCAACAGCGGAGAGATGGCCGAGTGGTTGAAGGCGCTCGCCTGGAAAGCGGGTATACGGTCAAAAGCCGTATCGAGGGTTCGAATCCCTCTCTCTCCGCCAAGACAAGTCCTGCTAACTCGCTCAGTCGGGTTGCAAGGCGCTCAGAGCCCCGCACCACGCGGAGCTTTTTGCTATGGGCTCCTGACTGACCCCATCGCCACCCACCCCCGAAACCCGTCTCAAACCCCGTTTCGTCTCAGAACCTCCTGACTTTTTCGTCGTGGTACGGCGGGAGGGGGTTGGCGAAAAATCGGAATTTTGGTGCCGTACTGATTGAAGTGACGATCCTTGGATCAGGCCAGATCTACGCCGTAGCTCTTGCAAATGCTCGCGGTTAGCGCCTCGTTCAAATGAGGAGTACACAGTTCTCTCAGGATCGGCGACAGCTTCGGGGGAAATCGCACATCACAGTGGTTGCATTGCCCAAAGTCCGGTGAGAGACGCTTGTTGTTGAAAAGCTCCTTTTCATTTAAGGCTATAAACATTGAGTCGAATTCGCCGCATATGGGACAGTCAATTAACGCGTTTGGCTCAGTGTCCTGTAAAGTTTTTAGCTGTGTTTCTCTAATCTCTATTCCAGACGCTGGCGATGTACCAAAAGTCGACCGGTCAGCATCCAGCACTTCAATCTCCCAATCAGCCATGAATGTTTCGCGCAAGTGAAATGTGATCCATCTTCTCAAAACGCTGGAGGCATCCAGTGCAGTAATTCGATTTCTTTTGGAGTCATGGATGACGCCGACCGTGATTTCTAGCAATCTTCCGAAGTTACCGCATGATTTGTAAAGGTTTATTCCGTACTCCCCTTCAGCCCAACCCGCAAAGAGGGGGACGCCGAGACTCAAGCTGTAGAAAGCACAGTCATGGTCGTCTTTGTTGCTGAAACCAAAGTGAGCTACGTCGTTGCGCTTTTCTCTAAGTTGTTTTCGAGTCGGGTTGGTCGGAAGTTGGTAGTCTCGAGGGATCACCTCATTCAACACCTCCCATGCTCTTGCCAATCCGCCCTCTGAGGTATCAGTGATTTTCCTCCCCGTGGATGCCGCACTTGCGCTTTCAAGGGCTGAGCAAAGAGTCACCAGCGCCTGAGGATGTCTACCGAACGCGCTCAAGAGTAAGAATGTCTCAAAGGATTGAAACGCACTGATCGTTGGCGCTTTGGACGCAAACACCTCGATCAAGCTTTGATCGAAATTAAAAAAAAGGAAACTTGCGTACTCACTGTGCGATTTGTTCAAGATTTGTTCTCCGATCTACAGGGCCTGCTACCACCCGCGCGAAAGCTCGACCAGCCGCCGCCCATTTCGCAACAGCTACCCCAATAAGTTCCGTCCTATTCGTAAGCCTTGGACTGACCGATCCAGACTTCGTAGTATTGAATCACCTCGGTGTATTGGGAAGGATCCCTGATAAAATTTCAGCGGCGTTTATCCCGTTGATTGAACTATAGGGTTTGAAGGTTCGCTTTAACTTTGAGCCTGTTCTCATTTCCAGCCATCAGAAAGCTCTCTAATAGCTTCCGACTGGTTGAGCACCTCCGCGGTCCCCTCCCAATCCGTGTCGAGAGACTCGGTGGTTTCCTTCAAGGTGAATGGATTCTCCTGCCGCTCTTCAATGATGGTTAGCACTGTATTTTCGTCCCACGCCTTGTCTTCCAGCATGTCGGTCACCCACTGATCGACGATGAAATCAGGGATCGTGCCGAAGATCGCTGTGACTTCCTGGATCCGCGCGTTCAAGGTCTGAAACAGCTTTTGCTCCGCACCCTGGTCATAGCGCATGTTGTAAAACGGAATTCTCTTGGCCAAAGTGCCGCGCTGTACTCGCCCCTTGCGCTGCTCAAGGATGGTGGGATTCCACGGCAGGTCCAGATTGATGAGGCAACCAAGACGCTGAAGATTCAGGCCAGTGCCTGCGGCGTCCGTCCCAATGAGGAGCTTGAGGCGGCCTTGAGTGACCTTCTCCTTGAGCAGCTCGCGATCAACGGTCTGCACCTTACCGCCTTCGAAGAGCTTGCTCGCACTGCTATTTGCGTACAACCCAATCGGCTCATCAAAGTGCTTCAGCAGGTACTCGGCCAGGGCATAGGCTGAGTCGTAGAACTGGCTGAAGATCAGTACGCCACGATCAATCCACTTCTGCCCCTCGAAATCGAGTTTGAGCACCTCGGAGACACGCTCAAACTTCGGGTCATCCTCGCGCTGCAGGTGATGAGCGAGGTGATCCCGAAGGCGCTGGAGCAAGCCCTTTTCTTCGTCTGTGAGGGGGTAGATCGAGTTTCCTTCGTCATCCGGATCTTCGTCCTCGTCGGGCTGCTTGCCGGCGAGCATCTTGTCCGTTGTCTTGAGCCCGGCCCACAGTGAACTGCCAACCCGTCGCTGCAACAAGGTTTTGATGAATCCGCCCGCCTTCACGCGGTGATGCAAGGCCTTGGCGAAGTCCTCTGCAAGTTCGAATGCCTGCCCCATACTGTGCGAGCAAAGGATGGGTTGACCGTCTCCGTAAGGGACCATTTCAATCTTGACAAGCTTGCCTTCGGCTTCCAGTCGGTCTCGAGAACGCTTGACCACCCACTGCGTGAAGGGGTTCACCTCCCGCAGCGGAAGAAAATCCAGGTCGAACTTCCGCGCATCGTCCACGCGGTCCTGATCCGCAGAGCTCGCCTGACAATCTGTCGGAGTCAAGCCGATGTCGTGGCGAACCCAATCAAACACTTCGGCCTTGGCGTCGAGCGGCGAGGGCAAAGGGTCCCGCCAGTACTGCCACTTCTCGTAGAACCCGTCAATTTCGGTTCTGCCAGCAACGATATCGAACACCTCGGGTCCGTCCACCTTGCGCCAAAGGCTGTTCGGACCGCCAAGCACCTGCGGGTTGTTGACCGAGAGGATGTAGAGCAGATCCCACAGCTCCATCGAATGCAGCTGGACCGGGGTTGCTGTGGCCAGCAACGTGCTCTTGGCACGGGCCGCCAGTTGTTCGGCAAACCGATAGAGCAACTTCTTCTCAGGGCTTGCGTAGACGGTGCTCTCGGAGAGGTTGCCGCGACGGATCTTGTGCGCTTCGTCCCAGATGACACACGAGAAGCGCTTTTCAAGGAGCTGTTGAACCAGCGCGTTGTTTTTAGTGGAAAGCGGCGCACTCGTTACCACCGATGTCGAAACAATTCCGATCTTGCGGGGACAGTTGGTCGGCTTGCCGGGCAACGCTGGATGAAACTCGTCCCGCTCCGTCACCCAGCCACCGCCATCCCATCTTGCCGATGGGATCGCCAACTTGAGGAACAACTCTTCCTGCCACTGTGCAAGCAGAGGTTTGGGCGCCAGGATCAGGATCGGCAAGGGATCGAGAGTTCCGATCAGTTTGGCGAGTGCGCCCAGCTGCAGGGTTTTGCCCAATCCAACGCCGTCACACAGCAAGAACCGAGCGCCTCTCAGCGGGTCATTGCGGTACTTCAGATGTTCCTGGAAGGCCAGATTGATGAAGTACTTCTGATGGTCCCAGAAGCCAAAAAGCTCGGTAGCCGTCGGTACTTCGGCCAGCAGAGGCGCCGGCAGCGGCTTGTCCTTCCAGGGGCCGACATGCTCGATGACGGTGCGCTTGGACAGGCGTCCGATCTGCTTGACGATGAACTCCGAAAGCGGAAAGCCCTTAGCCCACAGCGCATCGAATTCCTCCTGCAGCCACGCCACGCTTTCGGTGCTGTCATCCTCCCAGACCAACTCGTAGTTCTTGGTCCATGCGCGAGCACTGTCGTTGGCGCTCCCAATGAACGATGTCTTGCCCCAGTCCCCCTCGATGACGCCGCCTTTCCCGTGAACAAATCCGAACTCGGAGTCCGGCACCAAACGGATCTCGAAAAGACGGTCGTCTTTACCAGAAGCCATCAGCAATTCGTGTAGCACCTGCAGCCGTTGCTGGGCGGGCGTCCCGTGCACCTCAACCAAGTGGGGGAAGTGGCCGGCGTTCCATGCCATGCGCAGCAACCCCTCTTCGAGCTCCTTGCGCCGGGCGCCTGTGGCCATGCGCACGGTCTTCACATCCTCCGCGCTGACCTCGGTATTGCAGACGATGCGAATGCGCGGAATCGTCGTCAACGATTCGTTGGCAAGTTCCAGCAAGCTGCTTTGAAAGTAGCCCGCAATCCGGTCGTATCGGTTTGCACCCGCTAGGCGCGGCTTGAGAAAGGACTCATAGAGGCTGGCTCGCCGAGAGCTGTGGCGGGTGAGCATCAGCTACTCACCAGGCTAGCCACGATGGTGTTCCACACCAATGGCCAACTGCGTCAGTGCATCCTGGTATGCAGCCCAGTGCGGCAGATGAGCCGTTGTTTCTTGGAGGTAGTTCATGATGGCAGCCAGTCGCGTCGTACGCAGGTTCCAGAAGTC
Organism: Betaproteobacteria bacterium; assembly: GCA_947458265.1. Lineage (GTDB taxonomy): Bacteria > Pseudomonadota > Gammaproteobacteria > Burkholderiales > CAIKXV01 > CAIKXV01. The sequence continues at coordinate 30,939 of CANGYF010000016.1, read as the reverse complement.
GGTGCTGTCTACCAAGTGTTTCACCGCCCTTTCCACTTCTGCGCCACCCTGCAGCAGTTTCAGCGCGTGGTAGATGTGGCGAGTGGATGAATGCTTCCAGATTAGTCTGTCGGAGGATGGCACCTCGTCGAAGCGCAAAGCATCCGGGCGCGGCAGTTCCTCCGGAAGCGATGTTCGGGTGTCATTGGCGCGCGTCGGACCAAGCAGCCCTTCGTAGTCAACCAAGCCATATGCGCGGCCCAAGTCCTGAAACGCGCCCAGCTTGAAAACACCCTGAGCTTCACCTTCCAGGCCTTTGAGAAGGAACTTCTCCTCAGGACAGAACTGCCGCCAAAATTGGTACACATCGCCTGCGCCCACCTTGCGGATGGCACGGTCCATGGCAGGTGGCAACAGAAAATCGGTAGCCGTACGCTTGGCATTCTCCATCAGCGTTCGCAATGCAGAACGCCCACGCTGGTTGTTTGGTGTGCGCAACTCGGCATCGAGATCCACGCCGTCAATCGTCGCGTATCCCGTGACAACTTCAGCGGCAGCCGCCTGGGCAGCCAACAGGTAATCGGTGTCGGTATAGCCGCATCGCGCCAGACCAGCCTCGATCTGGCTCTCCCGCATCCTGGTGATGACTTCCTTGACCCGCTTGTTCACCTGCGGGGTGATGAAATCGACAAACCCGACCTTGTCGCCAGTGCGCTTGCGAAGCACCATGTTGTAGGTTGCTTGAACGAAATTCCCCGACCGTACGCCAACGCCCGCGGTTTCGGTGGCCACGCTCCAGACCTGCTTCACCTGCAGGCCGGCCGCCCACATGATGAGCGCCAAGTCCTCCCACACATCGGTGGACTTGTGGGTGAACATCAGAATCTGCATGCCATCGTCGGGCATATGGTTGGCAAGATTGCGATAGCACTCAGCCATTGCCACTCGAAACGGAGAGTCGTCACCTTTGACGGCTCGATTTCGCATCGAATCCGCATACCAGTCAGGGAAGGCCGCCTTCAGGTGCGGAACATACCAAGCGAGGAAATATTCCGAGAGCTCCTCATAGTTGACTGCATCCGCATATGGCGGATCAGTAACCCATAAATGGCAGACGCTCTTAACTGCGCGCGCATCGGTGAGACCAGTCTCCTTGCTCCCCGGAGCGGGATACCGACCGTGCTCGGTCTGCAACTGTGCTTCCAGACCAGTGAGCCCACGACCTGCATAATTAGGGAACGGGTTGAGCGCCTGGTTATAGAAGACGGTCTTGGTACCGCCGATCCCTCCCCCCTGACTGCCCAGCCATCGGCAAAGCCGCGCATTGGTGTCCGTCAAACGTCCAAGGTTCAACGCTAGTGCAGCGCGAATATTGTTCGAGCACTCGCCAATTCGTCGTGAATACTCTCCGGCTACCACTAGCTGACGAGGAGTAAACAAGTGATGCCAATGGGTCCATCCCTTGGTGCGAATTGGTTCATCAGTCTTCTCGCCTGGCTCAATTCGCCAACTTGGAATCCAGCCAGCTGCCTGCCACTCATCAAAGACATTGGCGAGCTCGTCTAACAGCCGCTGCTCAATATCGAGGTCATGCGCACGAGGCTCACGATAGACCATGTCACCGCGACGAACACGCTCACGCTCGTCGGTCCATTCAGGCTTACGCCAACGGATACAAAATAGTCGTTCCTGCAGAATGTCGCCGGGGCGGGGAACCACGTCACCGTTCTCCCAGCGCCGTAGCCCTCCGGCGTTTGCAATCAGTTGGTTGTAGGGCACAGAACGCTGCATCTGATGATGCACGCCATTGCGCTTGAAGATCTCCCACAAGGCCGGGGGACAAACAACATCAGCCTCAAGTTTTGTTCCGCTATCGGCCTCGGCGTAGCCCTTTCCGCCGTTCCGCACTTTGAAGCCGAAACGCTTTTCGGACTCGATGGGCACCAATTCCACCCAAGTTTCCGTCTTAGGCGCGACCACCCAACTAGGACAAACTGGGATCTTCCAACCGTCCCATTCCGGCACGGTCATTTCGATGCAGTAAAGGTAGGCCTCTGCACGCCAACCCTCCTCACTAGTCTCAAAACCATTCTTGAGGATCCAGGCATCCAGTTCGTCATAGATTCGCTTCTGTTCGGCATGCACAGTCGAACGAAACTCATCTGTACCGCCCACCAGGTTGAGCGCGCCCCAAGTCAGCAGACAAGCTACTGGGTTCAGGTCGGAGGCATAGACATCGCAGCCCATCTCGGCGGCTTCGAAGGGAATGGACCCCATGCCAGAGAACGCGTCGCCGACCTTGAGCGGTTTCCCATAGCGCCGGATAGATAGCTGTTTGATGAGCTCGGGCAGCGTCGCAGCCGATGTGCCAAGGTACGTGTTGATCTCAGCCCACGACTCTTCAGGTGGGCCGTCAATCTGCTCGATTCGGCAGCAGTACTCCCGCTGCTTCACGTAGTCCAGCGTGTAGAAGACGCGCTTCTCAAGCGCTGACTTCGTCTCGCGATCTACGCCTCGGGCCCAGCGCTCGGAGTCCTGAAAGAGTTCAGCCCTCTCAGCTGCTGTCGCCATCGAAAAACACAGCTTTGCCGGGAGCGCTTCGGTCTTCCGCTTCCACATTCCGGCGCTGTCAAATGTCATGCAGCGCAGGAAGATGGCAAGGTCGTCGGGCCAGCGATCCGGGTCCTCGGCAGCAGGGAAGACCGAACCCAGGATGATGGCTCGTGTCAGGACCAGAGGCTTCGAACCCCACCACTTGCCCAGGGATGAAAGCGCCTTTGCACCCTTGGCATCTCGCTCGATGTAGCTCTCAAGCGAAAGCGGCCCGATCGGGAATTGAACTTCGATGAAGGCCTTGGTAGCTTGGGCCGTGATCATTTAGAAGAGATCTATTTGAGGGTCGCTGCCGCTGTCGCCTTTTTTCTTCTTGCGACGGGACGAACCGGGGATTGAGGGTGCTGTGGCTTCGGTGTTGGCTCCAGCCTCACGGACGGCAAGACTGGGTTTGGCTGTGACCGGGGGCGGCGGCGCGTCGAGGACTGAGTGGAAGTCTTCGCCGCTGGACTTTTTTTTTCTGGGGGGGCCGCCGCAGATCGTGACTCAGGCAGTTCTGACAACGCATGAAACAGCCCTCGCCGCCACCCCGCGCCCGCTCGCTGCCCAGGTGCAGCGGCCTTGGCGTAAAGCCACCACCGTTCTTCCCGAGCCAGCTCTCTCCAACCATGGAGCAGGGCCTCTAACTGCTCGCTGGCTCCCTCTTCTTGAATGGCCCAAAGCAGCAGCGCAAGCTCGCGGCCGACAAGGGGGCTCAAGCGATTTGCGCCTGACTTCAGAGCTGGCGCCTTCTTACCAAGGACTTCAGCTTCACCCATGTTCTGGGCAAGCTCGCGAACGACCCGCGCGCTAATCGTGCGCCAAGTGGCCCCTTCAATCTCGGCCAGATCGGTTCGCCGCGGGCCCCGCTCGGTCTGAATGACCGCCACCAGCCGACAGCTCTCGCCTGCGGCACCATCGATGTGGAACTCAAAACTATCCCCATGCTCGGCCACGACCCCGAACTCGTTGACCATCGGTGCGTCTGTTGGGGATGTCATTGGGTCACCTGTGCCAGATCGATTTTGCTGCTGGTGTCGACCTGCCATTGCAGTAGCGACTTGCCAGTCGCGAAGTGGAGGTATTTGAATCGGAGTGACCATTCTCCGCCCTCCACTTGCTTGTCAAGAAACTCGAAAGCCTCCATCACACACTTAGGTGCTAGTTGAGTCTTGCTGTCCCACGTCAGGGTGACCGTGGTGTCGCTAGATGCGACCGTGGACTTCACCTGCACCATCTGCAGGCGCGCGTCCGCCGGCAAGCTGTTGAGCAACCGATAGGTTACAGAGCGGCTCACCAGATGGGAGAACGCGGCCCCATTCACTGCGGCCGGCGAGTCCGGGTTGATGGCAGGACCGCCACCCCCGCCACCAGTCCCGCCCACTAGCTTCGGGACCGTGATGGTGATGTCACGCACGACGCTGCCCTTTTGCACATGCACGCGAACCGTGCTGCCTTCCGGCGCCTCGATGCCCGGCTTTGCGTAGGGCTTGCCATTGTTTGCGGGGTTTGAACCATCCAACGAATAGAGCAGCTTGCTCTCGGGCGGCACCAGTTTGATCTTGATGAACTGGTACCCGGAGTTGGGGGACGGCACGAAATCATGGGCCAGATCGATGGTGTTCTCGATCCGGTACGGCTTGCCTTCCTTGTTCTTTCCGCTGGAGTCCACCGCCTTGAACTCAATCAACATGGCGCCTGTCACCAAAGGCTGATCGGTTGGATGAACACGGTATTCGGCGGCGTCCTCGCGCACGAAGAGCCTGTCTGCGTGCACCAGCTTGATGTCGGTGGTGGTGATGACTCCAGAATCTTTGTCGCGGGCGTACTCGATGCTGACGCCGGTGATCTCGTCAAACGGTGGCTTCTGGATCTGACCAGCATCCTCGCGCCAAGCGCCGGCCGTGATCAGCGCCTCGCGCATACGCTCCAGCGTTCCGGGCTCGGTCCACAGCATGTGCCCGCGGCTGGCCGCGCCGTCCTTGATCTGCTCCCACGTGGTTCTGCCGGTGGGCGGGAACAGGAAAGATTCGATGCGATTGCGCAGAGGTTGATACACCTTCAGCTTGTCGTCTCCCGCTCCCGGGTTGAACACCTGGTACTTGTTCGCTTCGCGCAACGTCGCCTCGACCACGAACTCGCCTTTGGAAGCTTCCTCATTGCGGTACTTCACGTGGTGACCGGACTTTTGATCGACATAGCCATCGAGCAAGGGTGCGCCAATCAGCGCCGTCTCGCCCTCTTCGTCAACCAGCGGATAGTGGAACTTGCTGAAGACGGCCTTGATCGCCAGGAACAGTTCGGTCTGGTAGTCGGACTCCGTGTCCTTCGCCTTCTTAAACTGGGAATCGTCAGGCGTCAGGTCCTTGACCACCTGGCTGATTGCCCACAGACGCTGCGCCTTCTTGTTGACGTTGAAGATTCCGGTCTGATCGACTGCAGTTAGGAAGGCAACGCGATTTTTGTACTTCTCGCCTGCAAAGAACTTTTGAAAGTCGGTGTCTGGCTTGAGGATCACCAGCGTTGTCTTCTCACGTTCGAGTTGGAGTTGGTCCAGCGCAGGCAGCACTGACAGCTTCTGATAGCACCGTTTGTCCTTGGGCTCGAACATTTCGGCAAGCTTGGACTCGATCTTGGCGTCACGGTCCTCGTTGGTGCAGACCCGGGTGTAGCTGTTGACCTGAGCATTCAGGTTCTTGTGCCGATTGAACAAATAGCGGCCGGACTTGGTCTGCTCGATATACCAGCAGGTGTCGTATAGCTTCTTAAGCGTGTCTTGCAGGCCCAGGATCGACCGACCCGGAGCCAGCAAGTACTCGGCGAGTTCGGCATCCGTAAGCCCACGCGGGTGCACCTCGGAAAGCGATGCCGACAAGATCCATTTCGCACAGAGGCTGGCTAAACCATCCGTCTCTTGATCGAGCGACTCAGCATGGGAAGTCCCACTGTTCGCGATGTCGGTTTGCATCGCATCTTGGAGCGACTTCTTGATCTCGACAAAGCGGCTTGCAACGTTCGAGTCGTTCAAGTCTGAGTCGTCCAGCGCGAGCAGGTAGCGCTTGGAGACCTCAGCGTCGCCCTTACCCCACAGGCTGCGGACGATGGTTGCCATCAGGCGGATGACGTCTCGCGTCTTCTGAAAGCCCGGGTTGTCATTGAACGAGGCGATCAGATGCTTAGTCGAGAAGTGGAAGGGATAGGAGACGAGGATTTCCTCTCTCACCTTCATCGTCGGACGCTCAATGACCGCGCTGGCCTTCTTGAGCTCCGCAACGTAAGCATCCGCGACTGCTTCTACGTCTTTCGCGCTGGCATTCATGGTCTTGAACAAGCGCCGGCGAAGGATGGCGTAGAGCTCGTCCTTTGAGTTGTCCACCGGCGCGACCGTCTGCGCACCCTTGGACATCTCGTTGTTCACGCTTTGCATCGTCCCGCCAAGCGTGTCGTTCGACCGCATGATTCGGGCGAGTTCCTCGGCGCCTTGCTCCCAATCCTTCTGCAGATCTGCGATGACGATCACGCACTTGCGACATTCCTTGTAGTCGCGTACTGCGCCGAACAGGTTGGTCAGTGCGATTCCGGCCAGCGTGGCGGCCCGGGTGCCGTCTTCTTTGCTCCCCTGGCTGGCCGCATGCACCAGGTAGAACGCGAGCTCGTCGAGAAGAATGAGCGCTGACCTGTCCTTGAGAACATCGCGCCATTCCGTCTCGGACGGCGCTCTGTCAGGAGACAGGGTGATGCCCAAGGCATCTCCGATCGACACCCAGACCTTCTTGTCCGTCGCGCGGCCAGTAAATGCAGCAACCACATCAGGCTTCGCGTTTGCCAAAGGCTCCCGAAAGGGCATCACAGAAGAAAGCGCCGGGAAGCGAGCAAGGATGCCGGCAACGATCATGCTCTGGGTCTTGCCGCCCCCCATCGACTCCGAGAGCTTGTAGATGCCACTGGAAGTTCCGGTTCCTGCCAAGCGCGCAAACGCCTGGGACAACAGGATTTCCATACCAGAGGTAAGCACGTTCGAGTCAAGGAACTCCCGTGCATCGTCTTCAGACAGTGACGGCAGGTCGGCGAGATTGACGACGAAGTCGGCCGTACCGTCGAGAACGGACTGACGAGGAATGTGCGCTGACAGAGTTTTCATGGATCGGCACCCTACTCGGTAGATTTTTGCTTGGCCAGCGCGACCGTCTGCAGCTTGCGCGTAGAGATCCATTGAAGCAGGTCTGACCGCTGAAAACGCCACGCGCCCGCGACCTTGAATCCTGGCAAGTTGCCCTTTTGAGCAAGCCGATAAATAGTCTTCTCGTCAACATTCAAGACCACTGCGACTTCCTTTACTGTCAAAGCTTGCTCTAGAGCGGGCGTCATCAGGATCCTCCAGTTCGTTCCAGTATAGCGAAATCTAGGGTAAACTGGTCCAATTTGAGCCCACATCAAAACCGAAGGTGTACCAAAGTGATGGCTCACCTGGTGAGCTTTTCCCAGGGGCAAGTTCATTGTGGCCACGGGCTTGCATAGTTTCCTAATTGGGTTAAACTGGAAGCAGCATCAAGACAAGGCCCGACGGCCTTACCAACCTGCCCCCGGGCAAGGTGGACGCGAAAGCGGATGCGGCTCCAGCCGGAGCAACCAACCGGGAGATGCGTCGGCCCTCCACAGACTGTCTGGAGGGCTTTTTTATGTCTGAAACGACGCAGATCCACCCCGAAAAAGTCCGCGCCTACCTGGCCACGGACTACCGACTCGGCCACACCGATCAAGACATCGTCTTGAACATCGGCAAGCGTTCGGAGCGCCTTGCTGCCTTGTTTGCTGCCAGCGGCGTCGCTTGTGGCGCCTTCCTGACCGCCTACAACCCGCGTGGGGCTATCCAGTCCGATGAAGCCAACGAGCTCGGGCATGCCGAACTTGCCGGCAAGCTTCAGGAGCTGAAGCTGCAGACCATTGAAGGCTCCGGCAGCGAAGAAGGCACCGAATGGCCAGCGGAGAAGAGCTACTTCGCGTTGGGTCTGGCCCTGGAGCCTGCCAAAGCCATTGGAATTCACTTTGACCAAGATGCCATCGTTTGGGTGGGGCCTGATGCAGTCCCGCAACTGATCCTGTTGCGCTGACGATTTTCGGGGTGGCCCACCTCAAGGGCTGGGGGGATTTGATCCAAATTGCCGCCCCCGACACACCGTCAAAGCGGCTAAAGAGGAGATCCAACATGTCTATCGCTGAAACCCTTGCCACGACCGACCTGGTGACCGAGGTCGAGTGCATTCTTTCTGCATCCGACTCCTACGTCGAAACGCTCACCATCAAACCGATACCCGCCCAGCCTTGGCTGACCGAGCTCGTCATCAAGACCCAACTCCTGACCGCCAAGAACCCGCAAGAGAAGCGGGTTAAGGCTCGATGCTGCATTGAGCGGGCGCAGCTCGTTTCGCTGGGATCCGCGATCAACCAATTCATAGAGTCCACAGGCTCATCCAGTGAGCCTCAGAGGCGCTAAGTTCTAACTTCGACATCAGGGGCGAGTTCATCCGAATTGCAGGCCCCACGCCAATTGGCCAATCTGCTAAAGAGGAGTAAGTCATGAATCTAGAACGTTATGCACTTTACCCACATCAGGTAACAGGCGTTGAATTTCTTGCCCGTCGCGGTCGCGCGATCTTGGGCGACGACATGGGTTTGGGTAAGACGCGACAGGCCATCATTGCCCTGAAAGAGTCCGCTCCCGCGGGTGTCTTCTTAGTCATTTGTCCAGCGTCGCTCAAGCTTAATTGGGCGCGTGAGATTCGCTTGGTAGATCCCGATGCTCGCATCGAGGTTCTTGGCGTCTCGGGCTACGAGCACCCGCAACCTCAATGGGTCATCGTCAACTATGACTTGCTCGCCCGCAATGCCGATCGGCTCCGCAAGGTTGCCTGGACAGGCGTTGCACTGGATGAGGCGCACTTCATCAAGAATGCAAGTCAGCGGTCCTCTCATGCACTCAAAATCCTTGGCGTATCGGATAACAAGCATGCCAAGGTGGAAGGCCCGAGGTTGGTCTTTCTGTTGACCGGCACACCAATGCCCAACCGACCACGCGACTTGTTCAACCTGCTGCGGGCGGTTGGCCACCCGGCAGCACGAAGCTTTATCTCTTTTGCTCGCCAGTACTGTGGCGCCTATCGCAACAACTATGGATGGGTGACGGACGGCGCATCGAACATTAGCGAACTCAACCTCCTGCTCAAAGAGGTGATGTTGCGGCGAAAGAAGGATGAGGTCCTGGACCTTCCGCCAAAAATCCGTACCTGGGTGCCGTTGCAGATAACCGGCGACGCCGCATGGAATGCCAATGAGGGATTCTTGAACTGGTTTCTGGGTTCAGATGCGAGCCGCCCCAACGATACCGAGTTCCTAGCTCGGATCACAAAGCTGCGGCTGGCACTCCATAAAGCCAAGCACGCCGCATGCGCCGAGCGCGTCAAGGACGTTGTGGCCAGCGGTCAAAAGGTGATCGTCTTTACCTCGTACACCGAGGGCATCACGCGGCACAAGAAGACGTGGGGCGATCAAGCCGTCACGATCACCGGTGCAGACAGCGCCACGCAGCGCATGAAAGCGATGGATGCCTTTCAAAAGGATCCCAATGTCACAGTGGCGCTTTGCAACCTGATTGCAGGAGGTGTCGGCCTAAATCTCACGGCGGCAACCCATGTGATTTTTCAGGACCTCGATTGGGTTCCAGCCAATCACCTTCAGGCCGAGGATCGGTGCTACCGGATTGGCCAGGACAAGCAGGTCACCGTCGAGTACCTGCTGGCGAACGGCACGCTGGACCGTTATATCGCCCGGCTCCTTGAGGCTAAGCTCAAACTCGTGCAGGCAGTGGAATCGGATGAGCTACCTGACGCTTCAATCCTTAAGGACCTCCAGGAAGAGCTTACCCGCCTCGGCCCCGCTCTAATGCAAGAGTCCAAGGCCGCTCGTGCGGTGGGTCAGGAAGGGGCGCGCCTGGACATCATCGGCGAGATGGTGGCCGCGCTACCGCAGGACGCGCCTCTGATGGAGACTGGCTCGTGGGAGTTCCCAAGCTCTAAGGACCCAAAGAAATCATACCTAGTCTCCTTCGGTCGAAGCGGGCATCTGCAGTGCACCTGCCCAGGGTTTGAGTACCGCGGGGAATGCAAGCATGTGCGGGATGTCCGAAAAACCGCGCTTGCCGAATAAGGGATGGCTATGAAGACTATTTTATTCACCGAAAAAAAGTGGCAAAGCTCAATAACAGCTTATGCGCGGGTTCACTACGAGGATGGCTCGTTTCGCCACTACGTCCAAGGGCGCTACGGCGGGGGAGCGCTGACCGAAAGTGCTTATGATGAAGCAAAGCCCTACCGGGCTGGCGCATGGAAGCGATATAGGCAGTTGCCTGAAAAGCTAGGTCTGGGGTTCGAAGTCATACGATTGGATGAAATCAACGCTCTGGAGTCAGAAACAATAACCAAATCGGAGGTGGCTAAATGAGTACCCCGTGCTCTGTACAAATGTACGCCGAGCCGATCACGTCCTCGGTGGAAGACCTGGACGGAGCCGAGTTGGATGTTTTTTATGCGCTGGTAATCGTCAATCCTTTTGGCCCGACACTGACTTTTGTAGCTAGCGTCGGTAAGTCGACTTTAAATGCGACCCTTCCCTTGGTGAAGGTCATGCTCAATCCATTTAGCCAAACAGTTGAGCAAGTCGGGCGCTTTACCGTTGGCGACACCTGGATTCCTCAGCAAGACTTTGAGCCTCTCATCGCCTTGGACTACGGAAGTTGTCCAACATTGGTTTTGGTAAGTAATCAAATCCAAGAAGAGTCGAGGCGTCAAGTTGTCCATCAGATCTTTGAGCGCTTTGAGGATGACGTTGTACGAGTAGCCACAAGCGTAAAGCGCCACCTTGGCGATCCTTGGAGCCGGGTCTCTGAAGCAATGGCTGGAGGTGGCGACGGTGATGAGGCTGATGATCCAGAGTCCGCCGCCGCCTATTTGGCTGATGTCGTTACATCCGAAGTCCATGTGAAACCAGAATTGCAGGCTCTGTTCTATGCCTGGGCTGGATCGATCGAAAAGACTGGAATTTCTGGACATATTAAAGACACTGCTCTGAGTTCCGAAGAGTTCAAGCGATTCTTCTTCGAGAAGATTTTTCCTGCCGTCTGGCTCCCAGAGTTCTCCGAGGAACAAGAAAATGAGCCTAAGGTCAAGAAACCTCTGCGGCTGAAGTTCGAATCGATCGAGGACGTTGAGAAGATTCTGGCTTCGGAAGAGTGGAGGCACTTCTCGGAGCAGCAGCTGGTTGACCTTCTGCGAGTGCTTTTCTTTTGCTACGGCGTCGAGGGAGACACTTCTTACATCGCCAAGATCTCAGCGGTGTACAAGCACGCTATCACCGAAGGCCTAGACAGTGATACCCGTCTGCTTCTTGAAGGTGAAATGGTTGGGCTAGTAGAGGCTAGCAAGGTTCTGCCTGTCGTCTTTTTACCGTTCCTTGTCCTTGATGAAGACGTGCCGATTACAACAAAAGCGGCAATCGACTTCGTATCCTCCTCTGACTACGTCAATGGCGAGCTTTATGCATTCGGCGAGCTCCGCAACTTGTTTTCTCGATCTACCCTTGCCAATCGAGCCGCTGTTTTCGGCGCGCTCGTCGCAATGGGTGATGCGGAGGTGCTCTCGTTCCTGGAGGAGTTGCGTCCCCAGCTGAATGCTGACGAAGTGCGGGAGGCGGCTCGAGTGCACACGCAGTTCCCTCAACATCGAGCCATTCAGTACTGGCTACGCTGGGCCAAGGAACTTGTTAGCAGTCCGAACGATGATGACCAACGTAATTTCGGCTCCTGTGCTTCGGCTCTGATACTTGTCTTGGAGCACGACATTGTTGGCCGTGTTTCTGCTGGCAAGCGAAACTTCCCCTGCCACAAAACCCAGCAGGCGATCACTATTGAGCGCGAATGGTCTCTTGATGACTATGCGGAAATCCTTGCGCCGGATCTCTACGCCATCGAAGCGGCTGAATCTGCTCCGCGCCTCTTCTCTGATGTCCTACGCAAGTGGGGGCTGAAGCCGCAGGCGGATTTGCTCGAGCAGTTCATTCCCGACAGTCGTATGCGCCAACTTCCAGACAAGCCCCAGCGCGACTTGAGCCCGAAGCCTAGTGCATCGAGCGGTGGAGGTTTTTTGTCCAAGTTGTTCGGCCGTAAGCCCTGAAGGGGTCAATGATGAACGCTGAAACATGTTTGCCTCCTGACCTCCAACCGGTTGCGGACGCTGTGCTGAGGGACTTCGCCGCTGGGGTGGAAGAGCCGGATGGACTCACTCGGATCTGTGAGTGGCTCGAGGTCGAAGGCTGGGACTTTTTGATTGCCGATCTCGGTGAGCAAAATGCTTTGAAGCTCGGATACATCGCACAACTTGAATTTTCCGATGAAGAGGCTCGATACAACCTCGATATCCCAGAGGAAGTTGAGATTCAAGATGCAGATCGGTTGAGTTGGGCCCGACAGCGGATCAACTACGCGCAAGCCGGTGACGACACGTACTTACTTGCGTCGTTGCATGCGTATCAACTGATCGGCAGCGACGGGTCTATTGCGTTTGTGGGGTGCCTTATCGAGGTTCACGGACAAGGTGGGCCGGTTTGTGAATGGTGGGGGCTATGGCGGACCCCAGCAGAGTTTTATGACGCAGTTGGTGATGGCGGGTACAACTGGGTAACCCCGCGGATGGGGGAGATTTCCGATCAGGTGATTCTTTCGATGTGGCAAAAGCCTAAGCGGCGAGGAAAGAAACGTGCGAGTTGAGATCGTCGTCGGCAACATCGTCCGTCAACCGGATGTGGACGCGCTGGTGAACTCAGCAAACGCGAACCTGCGCTTTGGATCAGGCGTCGCTGGTGCCATCCACACTGCAGCGGGGCCGGAACTGGAGCAGTACTGCCGCCGCTACTCGCCAATTGCACTCGGCGAAGCTGTTGTCACGCCAGGATTCCAACTGCCCAACCCATTCGTCATTCATGCCAGGGCAGCCAGTTACATCAATGACGATCACCCGGAGAAGTACCTTGACCTTGCAATCGCCCAAGTGCTTAGGGTTGCAAAGGATGCAGGCATAAAGTCGATGGCGATGCCCGCTATCGGTACGGGCGTCTTCAAGTTTCCGCCCGAGGTAGCCGCTGAGATCATTGTGAAGGCGTTGATCAGCCGAGCCCCCGAATTTGCAGACATCACTCTGGTACGCATCTGCGTTAGCGATACGCAGATGCAGGCGGTGTTTCAGGCTGCACTCGATCTGGCCACGGCGGACTCGGGCCGAAACTGAGCCAGGAACTTTTGCTCTTGCTGTTGCCAGTCCATCGGAAATGGCTCCAGAAGATCCCTCATCGTCAACCAGGCAGGATGCGACCCATCAAGGATCGCCTGCACCACGACCGGTGACAGAAACGCCAGCCGCAAGATTCGGCTGATGTAGGACGGGTTGATCTTCTCGGCAGCCGCCAATTCCTCGATCGATGTGTAGGTGCCGTCATAGAGCAGTTGCTGCCACCGGACGCCCCTGGCAATCACCTTGACCATCGTGTTGTCGATCGTTGCCTCACGGCGTACCACCCCTCGCGATCCATCAGGCATAACGATTACTGTCTTACCACCTCGGGGGCGGAAGGTCATTGGGATGTGCGTGGTTTCCGGTATTTGTGTTGACGGTGTCATGCGGCCTCCTTGTACGGCTGCTGCATGATCGAGTCACGCAGGAACCTGGGCATTCCTTTGGTCTTCCAAGTAATGCTGATGCCGTCTTTGCGCACGGTGATCCTCTCAATCAACGCATGCGCGATGCGCACCTGCTCTGCCGGGAAGAGGTGGTCCCAAACCTGGTCGATCGATTGCAGGTGCTTGATGGCGTCTGTTTCGCTGATGTCCGGACGGGCAATTGACACTTCATGCACGGCTTGAGACAGGATTTCTGGCGAGCGCAGTGCCCCGCGAAGTTGTTGCACTACCACCCCTTCGATTTCACCCGCTGGTATGCGGCGGACCTCGCAGGCATCCTTGCCGAGTTTGATCGCATCCGTGTTGATGTAATACAGGTACCGTTTGGGACCCTTGCTGGTCCAGCCTGGCGTGAACGCACGACCCTCAGGTGAAAACAGCAACCCACGAAGCAGCGTAGGGGCTTTTGTGTCGCGAGACTCGGATCCGCCCTTGACGTGCTTGTCGCCAGCCTTAAGGTTTTCCTGGACCGTGTCCCAGAGTTCTTGCTCAATGATCGGTTCATGCTCGCCGGGGAACTGCTTTCCCTTGTATGCGGCCATGCCGATGTAAACCGAGTTCTTGAACACCTTGTAGACGTATCCTTTGGTGATCAACTTCCCGCTGCGCTCGATCCCCTTTGAGGTGGTCCAGGACTTTGATGTGACGCCGCGTGCACGCAGGTCTCTCACAAGGGTTGCCATTGAAGGCGTTGCGGCGAAGCGCTGGAACATTTCCTGGACGATCTGCGCCTCCGCAAGGTTGGGGATCAGCTTGCGGTCTTTGACGTCATAGCCGAGCGGCGGCATTCCGCCCATCCAGATACCGCGCTGGCGTGAGGCGGCGATCTTGTCGCGTACCCGCTCGCCGGCGAGTTCGCGCTCGAACTGGGCGAAGGACAGCAGGATGTTCAGCGTCAGCCGCCCCATCGAGGTCGTCGTGTTAAACGCCTGCGTCACCGACACGAAGGTGACCTTGTGCTCGTCAAAGAGTTCGACCAGTTTGGCGAAGTCGGCAAGCGAGCGCGACAGCCGGTCGATCTTGTAGACCACGATGATGTCGACCATGCCATTGCGGACATCATCCAGCAGCTTCTGAAGTCCAGGTCGCTGCATATTGCCGCCAGAAAAGCCACCGTCGTCGTAGCGTTCGCGGGCCATCATCCAGCCTTCGGACTTCTGGCTGGCAATGAAGTTTTCGCAGGCGTCTCGCTGGGCGTCCAGCGAGTTGAAGTTTTGATCAAGCCCTTCTTCGGTGGACTTGCGCGTGTAGATGGCGCAGATCAGGCGACGCTCAGCCGTCATGCTGCGCTCCTTGCCGAGCCGAGGCCGAAGAAGGCCCAGCCGTTGCGGTTGGTGCCGGTGATGGCGCGGGCAATGCTGGACAGCGACTTGTATGGCCGGCCGTTGTAGGCGAAGTGGTCAACGCAGACCAACACCTCACAGGATGTGCCTTGCCACTCCCGGATCAGGCGAGTGCCGGCGATTGGTCGGTTATCCAGGCGGCGGCGCCGGACATCTTGTTTTCCGCCATCGAGTTGCTCGCCGAGTTGTGCAAGACGCTTGGCGGTTTCGCGCTTGAGGCCGCCGTAGGCCAATTCCTGAATCCGGTAAGCCAGGCGGGTTTCAAGGAAGCGCCTGTTGAATGGGGGCGGCTCCTGGTTGAAGAGGTCCCGCCACATTTGCTTGAGCTCGGCGGTGGTGATGGTTTTGAGGGCGGCCACGCGGGCCACAACGGTTTCGGTCACTGGGGTTCTCCTTGGTGGTCAGGACACCCCGTACTAACGCTCTGTTCGGTCAGGTTATCAAGTCGATCCTGGCGGTCATGCATCCGGATGACGGCTAGGGCAAGGATGGCGCCCACGACGGCTGCTGAGGACCGTTCTGGGGGCTTCTTGGAGGCGGGGCGTGGAGATTGGGCTGGCATGAAGGTTCATACCGGCCGGGCCTGGGAGTTTTCTCACTTGCCTGTACTCGGCCGCCACCCACCTGACGGCGCCTCCGTAACGCCCGTAAAACTGGATCTGGAGCCCATCGTGATGGCTCCTGTGGTCGGCACGCGATAACGATGATTACATTAAAACTTGAATACTGAACACAACGAGTACAGAAAAAAATCTATAAGTCCTTAATTTATATGTAAAAACGTATTTTTGGCGACGTAATCCGAAACATCTCGGATGCATCAGGTGTCTGTCGGATGAACCTACTCAAGTTTTGAGTTTGCAATAACGGACGCCCACTGGGGTCAGATTGAGATGCTTTTCTCATTGTGAGTTGGCTCATCTGTCACTTAGAATTTCCCCCATCGCACAAGCACTTTTACGGGAACCCCCAATGAATATTTCCACCGCAGCAGCCGCCAAAAAAATCTCCAAGGCGCAGGAGAAAGCCAAGGCCCTGCGCGACAGCGTTTGGCCCGACCTCGACGAGCAGATGCTCTGGAACCGCAAGGCTGTAAGCGGTTTCACCACGATCCCGCGAACCATGCCGCTGGTGATGAACATCATCGATGCGCTCACCAAGAACAAGCCCGCTGGCAGTACCTACTTCGTCATGTGGTGTCGGACCTTTGATCACTCGCTTCTGGTCATCGATAACCCGATGACGCTGGCTGTGGAGGCTGGCTTTTCTGGTGAGCGGGCGCTGAGCACCTGGAAAGACCGGATGCGCTCTTTGGTCGATCTCGGCTTCATCGATGCCAAAGAGGGTTCAGCGGGGCCTTTCCATTACGTACTGCTGCTCAACCCCCACAAGGTGGTCTGGCAACTCAAGGGCCGTATCCAGGAAGGCACTTTCCGTCAGTTGCAGACCCGTGCCATCGAAATCGGGGCTAAGGACATGGAGCCAGCCAAAGCACCTGTCGCTGGTACTGCGGAGTCCCCAGACGCCTGAACTGACTGACCTGCCCACAGTACCGTGTTGCAGCAAAGAACCAAAAACGCAAAAGGAACGCCGGCAACGGCATGCAAATGAAAAGAGGACCGTATGAGCAAGAAACCATGGGAAAACGACAGCTGTGAGGCAGTCCAGGCCTATTTCACCGTTTATCGCGTCCCGGTGGCGGCAGCGCTTTGGTGTGGAATTCCACCTGACGAGATCGAGGAAGCCCTGAGCATCAGTACCGAGAGTTCCAGGGGCGTTTTCAAGCATCCGTACATCAAGTGCCTTGAGCCACGATGCCGGGCAATTCATGACGCAATCGAAAAGGGTTTGCTGCCCTGCAGCCGTGAAAACGGCAAGGTCGTTCAAGAGCATGTAGCCAATGAGCGCAGGCACGTTTCGCGACAACACCTGAAAGACTGGATTGCAGCGCAGTTTCCATCAGACAAGCCAGCATTCCTGTTTGACGAAATCGAGCGCAACACTCACTCCGCGATCAACGCAGACGCCTACCGCTCGCTGCAAGCGGATCGTGATGCTCTGCGGGCTCGTCTTGAAAAGGCGGCTGATGAATACCGGAAGCTCAGGTCTGAGCGTGACGGTCTTGTTGCTGAACGCGATGCCCTCGTTGCTGAGCGCGATCGGCTGAGTGCTGGGCGCGAGGTGTTGGCGGCGCAAATCAAGACCCCACAAGACCCCGGGCCCAGGGCACAAACCACTTACCTGAACATCATTGGCGCAATGGTGACGGTGATCCTTGGCAAGACCCCAGCGGGGAAGCCCAACTCTGTTTTCAACAGTCAGTCCGCTGTGATCGACCACATCCTCGCCGATTACGACGGCAAGCCCGGGATTTCACGTCGAGGCTTGGAAGAGAAGTTTGCCGAGGGAAAAAAGAGCCTCAATCAATAAGAAACGATCACTGGTCCACCGCAACTGCGGTAGCCCAAAACGCAATTGCGGTGCTTTCATGAAGTAACCCCGGTCCAATGGCTTCATGTACACGAACACGAAAAAGGAAAAACATGATGCCAACGGAAATCAAACCTGGAGTTACCCCCAAGAACCCCAACTCAAACGCGGCAACTGGAACCCGAAAAAAGGGCATCCATTCGGCTGCCAATGACCCCTTTTACGAGGCTGCGGTCAATGCCGCCAAAACCCGTGCATACAGGGCAGCGCTGACTGCGGGGCTGGCCCCAGCCGAGCGTGAGGATCTTTGTCAGGAAATCCTGTGCGACATCTACAGGCGCAAAGGGCAGTTTGACCCCAGCCGTGGCGCACCAGGTACCTTCACGGGGACGGTCTCAGCGCACTGCACTACTGATTTTTTGAACGCCAGAAAGGCTGACCGGCAGAGGCTGGTGTTTTCTGAGCCGGAATATGTCGACACCCTGGAGGTCGTCGCCATTGACCGTGCAATTCACGACTTCGCACCCACCCAGAACGCCGCCAATGACGAGAACGGTGGGTCGTCAAATTCCATGCTCCCTGACGAGATTACGTGGTTCTGGGGCGAGAACATGGACTTGCTTCCTGACGCTGAGACCCGGCATGACGTGATGGCAGTTCTTGCCTACATGAGCAGTGATCAGCGCTGCTTGATGGATCTGCTCGCCAATCATCGCGATCTGGCTGCAGCCGCCAAGGCGTCTGGCGTTCCGAGCGCCACCTTCTACCGCCGTGTAGCCGACTTGCAGATGCACCTGCGCATGTTCGGCATACGGCCGGCCGCCTGACCGATCGCGGGGTGGCTGAGAAAAACAGCCCCCTCGCCCGGTAAGAACCTTCACGAAGTAAACAAACGCCGCGCCCCTCTGGGCGGTGGTGGTAGGCCAACTCACGCCTGGAGATTTGATGTTGAACGCAAAACCTATTTTCGAAGCCACCCGCAGCCACCTCGGGCTGGGGGTTAACGCTGGCGCAATTACCCCGCCTGTGTACGTGCCCGCAGAAAAACTGACCGAGGCCGCTGCCTGTGACTGGATTGCCAACGCACTGGTTGGTCAGTCGATTCAGTACCACGAGGGCTTCCTGATGATGGACCGGTCCGACTCTGGCAGTGGACTCTCCGCAAAAGAACGAAGCCGCCTGCATTCCGTAGCCCGTCGCATGTGGATCGCTTGCGAACTTGGGTTGGTCCACCTGTTCAGCCTGAAGGTGGCCGATTGCCATTACCGATACCTCGCAGTGCGGTCGGCCAATACGTTAACGCCCCCAGAAATCCGCACCCGCCTTCGCCAGGTTGGTACGCCATCCCCAGTGCCCGCCAGCGGCACCCATTAAGAAAGAGAGTCGCCATGATCCCTGAACCCGATGCCCTCGACGAGGTGGGCAACTATGTGATGGCAGAGGTTGAAAACCTGCCATTGGCGGACCTCGACCGCCTGATCCAGCGCGTGTCTGATGCTGAGGACACCGCCCGCCATTACAAGCAATTCCTCCAAGGTGTGCTGCACCGCCGCTTCGGTGAGCGGGCGCATCAGTTGCGCCAGGATGCTGGCAAGAACACCGGCACGGTTCGCTTTGATGTGGATGGCCACACCGTGATTGCCGACCTTCCCAAGAAGGTGGAGTACGACCAGCGCAAGCTCAAAGAAGCCGTCGAGGCCCTGCGCAAGTGGGGGGAGAACCCCGAGGACTACGTAAGCCTGGAGGTCAAGGTCGCTGAGACCAAGTACACGGCCTGGCCGCCAGCCGTGCGCCAACTTTTCGAACCCGCACGCACGCTCAAGGCCGGAAAGCCCACATACAAGCTCGAGCGCATAGTGGACGGTGCTGTGCCTGAGGCAGCGAATGACAGCAAATTTGGGGAGGCAATCTGATGGCCATCTCCCTTGCACAACTCAACCGGGCTGGAACACCCAAGCCCCCCCGGGTGCTGATCCACGGCGTTGCTGGCGTCGGTAAAACCACCTTCGCAGGTCAGGCCAATAAACCCGTATTCATCCAGACGGAAGATGGTCTGGGCACGCTGTCGGCTGCGAACTTCCCGCTGTCACGGACCTTCGATGAGGTGATGGAGGCGCTTGCAGCGCTCTACACCGAGCAACACGACTTTTCCACGGTCGTGGTCGACAGCGTTGACTGGTTGGAACCGCTGGTCTGGGCTAAAGCTTGCCGTGACAACGGATGGAATTCGATCGAGGACGCCGGGTATGGCAAAGGCTACGTTGCTGCCCTGAACCTCTGGCGCCAATACATCGATGGCCTCAATGCGCTTCGCGACGACCGCGGCATGACCGTGGTGCAGATCGCCCACACCGACATCAAGCGCTTCGATTCGCCTGAGCACGACCCCTACGACAGGTACGTGATCAAGCTCCATGCCCGCGCAGCGGCACTGCTGCAAGAGCACTCGGACGTCGTGCTGTTTGCAAATTACCGAATCTCCACCGTCAAGGCGGACGTCGGCTTCAACAAAAAGGTCAGCCGTGCCGTGGGTTCGGGCGAGCGTGTGATTCACACGGTCGAACGCCCAGCCTTCCTGGCCAAGAACCGCTACGACCTGCCCGACACGCTTGCCCTTGAATGGTCTTCCTTTGCGCAGGCCATGCCCGAAACCCTGCATTCGACCCTGATCCCTTCCACTACCACCCGCACCTGAAAAAGGAGTAATCACCATGGCTTCATTCGGACAAACCTTTGACGCATCCTCTGTCGAGCCCAGCAGCAACTACGACGTCCTGCCTCCGGGCAAGTACCTTGGCCAAATTGTCGCCAGCGAAATGCGTGCGACAAAGGATGGGACCGGCCAGTACCTCTACCTGGAGGTCGACATCCTTGAGGGCCAGTACGCCGGACGCAAACTCTTCGACCGGCTTAACTTGGTCAACGCCAACCCGGACACGGTAGAGATCGCCAAGCGCACCCTGTCCTCGATTTGTCGCGCCGTTGGCAAGCTGCAGGTCAGTAACTCCGAGCAGTTGCACTTGGTCCCAATGACCCTGGATGTGCGGGTGCGTCCCCCGAAGGGCATGTACGGCGAGTCCAACTCCATTCGCTATCTGCCGCGAGGCGGTGCCAGCGCAACAACAGCGCCGCCCGCGCCGTCGTTCACGCCGCCCTCGGCACCTGCTGCCGCACGTCCCATCACGGCTGCGCCGACCGCTACTCCCGCGGCCAACGGCCTGCCCTGGAAGCGTCAGGCCTGAGGAGGACCCGAGCATGCATGAGCACGCTCTAGCGGCCACGCCGATCCGACAGCCCAGCACATTGCAGGGTTGCCGTGAGCGTCTGGCCGCGCTTCAAGATGAGATCGCCTCCATCCGGATCCAGATCGCCACGACCGATATCCGTCGCCAGACGGAGAAGAAGTCACTCGATGCCACGTGGTTCCACCGGGCCAAAACTGCGCTTCGTGTGAAGCAGCAGGAACTGGCGCAGTTGACGGCACACATGGCCAAGCTTCATGTCGCCCAACCCCACGGGCACCGAGAGCGGTTCAAGGACGCGCTGATCGAGGTGCTGCGTGCCGATTGCGATGACGAACGCTGGCAGGCAGTGGTCACCCGTGCCCGAGAGCTTCAAGCTAAACAGGGGGTGCAGCATGGCTGAATTGCCAAGCATCACCAGCCCGACAAGAGACGCGATCTTCGCGGCCTACGAGGCCGACGCTGGGGACGGATTTCGAGCCCACCTTGGCGCATCGCTTATCGGCAAAGACTGTGAGCGAGCGCTCTGGTTTGATTTCCGATGGGTCACCCGCGCTCAGCACCCAGGACGCCTCCTGCGCCTTTTCGAAACCGGCCAACTCGAGGAAGCCCGGCTGGTTCAGAACCTGCGACGAACTGGAGCGACGGTCCTGGAGGTTGATCCAGATACGGGCCGCCAGTTTCGGGTCCAAGCGCATGGTGGTCACTTTGGTGGCTCGCTCGATGGCGTGGCCATCAACCTGCTGGAGGCACCGAAGACCTGGCATGTGCTGGAGTTCAAGACGCATTCGGTCAAGAGCTTCAACGACCTGCTGGCAAAGAAGGTGCGCGAGAGCAAGCCGCTGCACTTTGCGCAGATGCAAACCTACATGCACCTGATGGGCTTGACTCGTGCGATGTATCTGGCGGTCTGTAAGGACACTGACGACGTTTACGTTGAGCGGGTCGAGGCAGACCCAGCGTTTGCAATGGGTCTCATGACCAAGGCAGAACGCGTGATCTTTGCCGATACACCGCCACCGCGAATCAGTCCGGATCCCTCCTGGTACCAGTGTCGGATGTGTGATCACGCACCAGTGTGTCACGCCAATGCATCAGATGCCGCAGCACCTGAAGTCAATTGCCGTACCTGCCTACATGCGACACCTGTCGATGGTGGGTGGCACTGCGCACGTCACGACCGCCGATTGACGGAGGCTGACCAGCGCGCTGCCTGCGCCATGCACCTATTTATTCCATCGCTGGTGCCCGGCCAGCAAGTCGACGCAGGCGAGGACTGGGTCGAGTACGAGTTCGCCAGTGGGAATCGCTGGCGCGACACCGGAAGAACCAAGTATGCGAACACCTTTTAAGGAGCACGAGTATGAGCCTGACCCTTCGTCCATATCAAAGCGGTGCCATTCAAGGCATCTACAACTACTTTCACGAGGCCACGGGTAACCCCCTGGTGGTGATCCCAACCGCCGGTGGCAAGTCACTGGTGATGGCCACGTTCGTGGAGGGTGTGCTCAAAGCATTCCCGGATCAGCGCATCCTGATCGTGACCCATGTGCGTGAGTTGATCGAGCAGAACTACACCGAGCTCAAGAAGCTCTGGCCGCAAGCCCCCGCAGGCATCTATTCGGCTGGACTCAAGCAGCGTGACATCCATGCCCGCATCCTTTTTGCCGGCATCCAGTCGATCCACAAGCGGGTCTATGACGTCCAGCAGTGTGACCTGGTTCTCATCGACGAGGCGCACCTGATTCCGCGCTCGAGCAACACCATGTACCGGCGCTTCCTGGCTGACCTGGCCCGTCTCAATCCCCAGATGAAGGTGATCGGCCTGACTGCTACGCCGTACCGGTTGGATTCCGGTCTGCTGCACGAAGGCGATGACGCCATCTTCACCGACATTGCCTATGAGGTGTCGGTACGCGAGTTGATCGACCAAGGCTACCTCTCACCTCTGATCTCCAAGCGCATGGCCACACAGATTGATCTGACCGGGGTGGGCACCCGCGGCGGGGAGTTCATTGCCAAGGACCTTGAGGCAGCGGTCGATAAGGACTCGATCACTCAGGCTGCGGTGGACGAAATCTTCTCTTACGGCAAGGACCGTAAAAGCTGGCTCATCTTCTGCGCCGGTGTGGACCATGCCTACCATGTCCGTGACGCGATCCGTGCTCGCGGCGTGACCTGCGAGACCATCGTTGGGGACACGCCTGGTGCCCAGCGCGAGGCCATCATCAATGACTTCAAGGCCGGCAAGATTCAATGTCTGACCAATGCCAATGTGCTTACCACCGGGTTCAATGCACCCGGCGTTGATCTCTTGGCCATGCTGCGGCCAACCAAGTCGGCGGGACTGTATGTGCAGATCGTTGGACGAGGCTGCCGCCTGGCTCCTGGCAAGACGGACTGCTTGGTGCTCGACTTCGCCGGCAACATTGCTCGGCACGGGCCGATTGATGCAGTCAAACCGAAGCGACCGAAAGGTGGCGAAGATGGCGTCGCCCCCACCAAGGCTTGCCCCGAGTGCGACAGCATCGTTCACGCCTCGGTTCGCACCTGTCCCGATTGCGGGCATGTGTTTCCACCGCCTGAACTCAAGATCGAAGCCAAGGCCAGCAACCTGGATGTACTGACCTCCGGCAAGTCGGAGTGGGTGCCCGTCACCAGTGTCTCTTACGCCCGGCACGATAAGCCTGGCAAGCCGCCTTCTCTGCGTGTGGACTACTGGAGTGGCCTCACGCACCACAGCGAGTGGATTTGCATCGAGCATCAAGGCTATCCGCGCCAAAAGGCCGCCTCTTGGTGGGCCAATCGTGCCCAGGGTTTGCCGCTGCCTCGGCGGGTGGATGAGGCAATTGCCTGTTCTGCCAAGTTGCGCTGCCCTTCAGAGATTGCCGTTCGCCCCAGTGGACGCTACACCGAGGTCGTCGAGGCTCGGTTTCCATGATGTGCGTGATCTGCCGCAGGGATGCCCGCGGCTATGGATTCGCACCTCGCTACATCCGTGAGGAAGCGCCAGACAGCAAGCAGTGCTCTCGGCGCTGCCAAAACATTACTGCAAGGTTGAAGGGAATGATCGATCCAAACAAACACGAAACCAATGCGCTGGCAGCGGCGAGCATGAGCGCGGGCGCCTATGTCGAGGAGATCGGCAAGACAGACCTTGCAAGCTGGTCCGAGCAAGAGTGGGCAACGCTCATCGATGTTGCCGTCACCGCGTTTCAAGACTTCCTTCGCCAGGCCTATGCCGATGACCCACCCTTTTGAGGAGCGCCATGACAAACAAGAATTACATGGCGCAGTTGGGCGCCACCCTGGTCGATCGCGGTTTTCCGATCCTGCCGATTCAACCCAACACCAAGAAGCCGGGCCTGTACAAGCTCGGCGCCTGGCACGAATACCCAAAGTGGAGCCGGCACTGTGAGCGTGACACCACCGATAACGAGGTCGACGTCTGGGGCAACTGGCCCGAAGCTGGTATCGGCATTGCCGCTGGCCGGGTGATCGGCATTGACATCGACATTCTCGATTCGCCCACCATCGCCCTGGAGATGGAGGCTCTTGCCAAGCGGATGCTGGGCGACACACCTGCTGTTCGCATTGGGCATGCACCCAAGCGCCTTCTTGTGTATCGGGCCGTGCAGCCGTTTTCCGGCTTCAAGTACCCGCCCATCGAGGTGCTGGGGGTGGGTCAGCAGTTCATTGCCTATGGCATCCACCCGGATACCGGCAAGCCCTACGACTGGCCAGTGAGCACCTTGGCGGACCTCAGCCCCGATGACTTGCCTGGTATCACGGAGGCACAAGCCCGCGAGTTCGCCAAGGAGGCATACCGGCTGATTCCAGCCGAACTGCGGCCAAAGACACTTGGCGTAGGGCTGCGGGCGCCGATGGAGTTCGCCAACCTACCTGAGCAGCGCGGCACCTATGAGGCGGTCGAAGATGCCCTCAGGCACATCGTCAACGCCGACTTGGATTACGACAGTTGGGTCCGGATCGGGATGGCTATCAAGGGTGCGCTGGGCGATGACGGTTGGCCGCTCTTTGAGGTTTGGTCCGAAGCGTCACAGAAAAACGACCCTAAGACGACTGCACGCAGCTGGCGCAGCTTTGCTCCCCAGCGCATTGGCGCCGGAACCATTTACAAGCTGGCGCTGGACAACGGCTGGCAGCCTGAGTCTGGCATGCAACTCAATGGTGAGATCGTGATGAACGGGCACCACCCAGCGCGCGAGCTCTTGCAAGCGCTGCAGGCCGCTGACCCCATTTCCATTGAGCCGCAGGAAATCTCCCTGCCACCACCAAAGCCGATGCCGGTCGGCTGGGATCAGGTGGGCGGTGTGATCGCAGACATGATGGCCTTGATGGCGGCCACAGCCAAGCGCCCCCAGCCAGTCCTTGCCCTTGGCGCGAGTTTGTGTGCCATCGGGGCGCTCATGGGGCGCAAGTACCGCACCGAGAGCAACATCCGTTCGAACCTGTATGTGGTTGGCATCGCCGAGAGCGGAGCCGGCAAAAACCACAGCCGTGTGGTGATCAACGAGTTGTTCCGCAAGGCCAACCTGCTGCAATACCTGGGCGGCAACAAGATCGCATCCGGCTCTGGACTACTGACTGCCATCCAGCGCCAGCCCGCGATCCTGTTCCAGCTCGACGAGTTTGGGATGTTTCTCTCGGCAGCAGCCGACCGCAAGCGTTCGCCGCGTTATGTGTGCGAAATCCTGGACCTGATGACCGAGCTTTACACCACCTCGGGCACCACCTACTTCGGGGTGGAGTACGCAAGCACCCAGCACAACAACGCCCATCGGGCCATTCACCAGCCGTGTGCGTGCATCTATGGCACAACGACGCCGCTGCACTTCTGGCAGGCGCTGCAGGCGTCCAACGTGGCTGATGGATCGCTGGCCCGCTTTTTGATCATGGAAAGCGAGGATGATTTTCCGGACAGCAACGAGGCGTTTGGCGTCATCGACCCGCCTCAAGACCTGATTGACAGGCTGATCCTCATCCACCAAGGAGGCGGCAAGCTCAACGGCAATCTCACGGATGTGGGTGCTGTCGATGAGGTGCTGGTGGATCCACGCGTCGTCCCGATGACCCCGCAAGCCAGAGCGACCTTCCGCCAGCTTGACCAGGAGTTGGTGGAGCGCCTTCGCACCTCACGAGGCACCGGTTACTCCTCCATCCTGGCCCGGATTGAGGAAAACGCTACCAAGTTGGCGCTCATTCGCGCGGTCTCGCGTGACCCCGCAGATCCGCAGATCGAGGACCATGATGCCGAGTGGGGGATCATGCTCTCGCGCCACTGTGCCGAACTCACCATCCGTGAGGCGTCAGCCCGAGTGTCCGAGAACCAGGTCGAGTCCCACCACAAGCGGGCCATGCAAATCTTGCGGGATGCCGGCATGGCCGGTATGTCCAAGAGCGACTTCACCAGACGCACCCAGTTCATGGACCACCGCCAGCGTGACGGGGTGCTGCGCACATTGGCTGAGGCTGGGCTGATCGAGATGATGGCCCTGCAAAGCAAGGGTCGCCCGGCTCAGTGGATCAAGGTCCTATGAGGTGGGGGTGGCGCCCGGATGGGCTTGCTTCAGTAATTTCATCTTTCAAACCCCCCACTAGAGATACACATATAAAAAGTGGGGGCCTAGAGCCTCGCGCGCGCGAAGCCCCCCAGACAGAGACAAAGAGAAGGAGAACTAGATTGAAATAAATAAATATTGAAATATCTCTCTACTACTCCAAGGCCCATGCACTTGGCGTTGAAAGATGAAAGATTGAAGTTGGTTCTGGCTGTTGCCATTCGAGCCGCTTTGACTTCCCCGCAGCCGTAACAGCAACGGACATGAGGGAGCCGCACCAGCCCTGACCCGGCGGTGCCTGGGCTCCTCCAGGTCGCATGAACAAATTGGCAAGAGCGCTTGTTCGCACCCTTGGAGGACTTCCCCGATGCATCACCAACACAACGCCACACCCTGCGCCATCTTGGCGCTCGACCTGGGCACCACCACGGGCTGGGCTTTGAGCCTGCCGGATCACTCGGTGACCCACGGCTTTGTCAGCTTTAAACCCCAACGCTTCGAAGGTGGTGGCATGCGCTACCTGCGCTTTCGCCGCTGGCTTGATGAGGTTCTGGCTACGACGGCCCCGAGCAGCGGCGTGTCTGGGCTAGACGCTGTCTATTTCGAGGAGGTGCGGCGTCACCTCGGAGTCGATGCCGCTCATGCCTACGGTGGCTTTTTGGCAACCCTTACCAGCTGGTGTGAGCACCAAAAAATCCCGTACCAGGGCGTTCCCGTGGGCACGATCAAGCGGCATGTCACCGGCAAGGGTAATGCGGGAAAGTCGGAGATGGTCTCGGCCATGCGCGCCCGCGGCTACCTGGTGGCCGATGACAACGAGGCTGACGCCTTGGCTGTCTTGGTCTGGGCATTGGCGCAGGGCAACGGGCACTCTGCGGGAGGTGCCCGTCATGGCTAAAAAATCGGTCACACAACCGCTGGAGCACGGCAGCGTCGTTCGCCTGGCCGGTGGTCGGCTTGCTGAGTGGAATAGCCTTTCCGAAGAGGGCACGAGCTACCGCACGGAGCACTTCCGCTGCATCGACTCCCTTGGCATCTTGCTGCGCAATGGCTCAATCACTCCGCAAATGCACGATGCGGGTCAGGACTTCAACCGAACCTTTGTCTTTGCCCAGATGGACCCGGCAGGCGCTCCGCCGTTGACCCGCATTCCGGGTGGGCAGTGGAAGGACAGCATGACCGAGCGGGTGGTGTGGGCGCGCAAACGCATGCATGAGGCACTCGACGCGGTGGGAGGGATCAGCAGTCCAGGCGGGTGCGCTGTCTGGCATGTGGCCGGCTTGGGTCGCAGTGTCAAAGAGTGGTCCGCTTTGGAGGGGTGGAATGGTCGAACGCTCAATCAGTACGAGGCAAAAGGCATCCTGGTCGGCGCGCTGGCGGTGCTCGCAGTTCACTACGGATATTCACGCTGAAAGTGCTTGACCGATATATATCGATGAGATACGATTCAGCTAATCACTCAAATCACGCCCGCCCAATTCATCTCGGTGGGCGTTTTGTTTTCCGCCCTTCAAACCCGCCCCATGCACCCAGGTGCTGCGAGGCGGGTTTTTCATTTCAGGTCCTCATGCAGCCAATCAAACTCGAATACCGCGCGGTCGATTCGTTGATTCCTTATGCGCGCAATGCCAAGCAGCATTCCGACGCACAGGTGGCTCAGATCGCCGCAAGCATTCGTGAATTCGGCTGGGGAGCACCGATCCTGATCGACGGATCCAACAATGTCATTGCGGGCCATGGACGCCTGCTGGCTGCTCGAAAGCTCGGTCTCGCAGAGGTGCCCGTTGTACCCATGGAGCACCTGACTGATACCCAACGCCGCGCCTTGATCCTTGCCGACAACAAGATCGGTGAGAACGCTTCTTGGGAAGACGAACTGCTGGGCATCGAGTTGTCCGAGCTGAAGGATGCGGGCTTTGATCTGGGTCTGACTGGCTTTTCCACCGAGGAGTGGGAGGCGTTGATTGCAGGCGAAGAGCAGAGCCAAGAAGGCTTGACGGATGAGGATGCCGTACCTGAGGTCGCAGAAAACCCGATCTCCAAACCCGGTGACATCTGGGTGCTTGGCGAGCACAAGCTCATTTGCGGCGATGCGACCAAGGCCGATGACTATCAGGCCTTGCTCGGCGAGGAGTTGGTGGACATGACTTTCACCGACCCGCCCTACAACGTGAACTATGCGAACACGGCCAAAGACAAGATGCGTGGCAAGAACCGCCCCATCATGAATGACAACCTGGGCGAAGGCTTTGGCAGTTTCCTTTTTGATGCCTGCGACAACATCCTGACGCGGACCAAGGGCGCGGTCTATATCGCCATGTCCTCCAGCGAGTTGGATACCCTGCAAGCTGCCTTCAGAGCCGCCGGAGGGAAGTGGTCCACCTTCATCATCTGGGCCAAAAACACCTTCACGCTCGGACGTGCCGACTACCAGCGCCAGTACGAACCTATCCTCTACGGGTGGAAGGACGGCGCTGACCACTACTGGTGCGGCGCACGCGATCAGGGTGATGTCTGGAACATCAAAAAGCCTGCCAAGAACGACCTGCACCCGACCATGAAACCGGTGGAGTTGGTCGAGCGGGCGATCCGTAACAGCAGCAAAACCCGCGATCTGGTGTTGGACCCCTTTGGTGGGTCAGGCACAACCTTGATCGCTTGTGAAAAGTCAGGACGCAGAGCCCGGCTCATTGAACTCGATACCAAGTACGTGGACGTGATCGTCAAGCGCTGGGAGGAGTTCACGGGGCAAAAAGCGCAGCAAATGAGAGCCGCTTCCCAAAATGATCCGGTGGCAGTGGCTGTTGATAGGGAATTTGTATAGCTTGAGTTATAAATATGTGGAAAACGTATGAGGTATTCCATGGCTCAAGACTATGAATCAGTGATCAGAGACAGTTTTCGTCGACTTTCGACGGAAGAGCTAATTCAACGGCGAAGAGGCGACCTTACCCCAGAGGCGGCGAAAGTTCTCGACGAAGAACTCAAAGAAAGAAACGTTTCCCAAGAAGAGTTTTCCTCGATCATCAAAGCTGCCGACGATGAGGACGCTAGATTGGTCGGTTTACCTGATGGGGTGTCGGAATCTGATCTGGCGAGTCCCTGGTTGCGACTTGTTGCCCACTTTATCGATCACTTTGTTGCCATCGTAATCCTCGTAGTCTTTGTGACTACATCAGATGGCCTGGCTTGGATCGGAATAATTGGCTACATGGTTTACTACCTGTTGAGCGACGCTCTTCCCGGTGGAAAGTCGGTCGGTAAGCGGTTGCTCGGAATGAGAGTAGTTGCATTCGAAGATCAGACGCCCTGCAGCGTTTCGAGGGCTTTCAAACGCAACTTAATCATGATGATCCCCATCATTGGGTTTCTCGACATGGTATCGATTTTCGGTCGAAGAAATCAAAGATGGGGTGATCGCTGGGCAAGAACTCTTGTTCTCAAATAGTTTCGCCTGAGCCTCCTGGCGCCAGTGAGTCAATTCGATAAATGGTAGGAGCGCCAGGTGTTTTTGTTCCAGCGATTTGCAGTCCAAGCTTCTTCTTTAAGGTCCCGGAAAATGCGCCCCGCACCGTATGCGGTTGCCAACCGGTCGCATCGCAGATTTGATCGATGGTGGCGCCCTCGATCCGCTTGAGCATACCGATCACGGTTGCTTGCTTGCTGGTCTCACGCGTTCTGATCACGCGCGGTTCAACGATGGGAGGCCTAAGGCCCAGCGCCTCGTAGCCGGCCTTGGTGACCAGGGTCTCGCGCTTCTTTTGTGAGATCAGCCCGTGGCTGACCAGGCTTTCGATGGCTTTGGCCTTGGCGCCGCCCTTGAGGGTCTCGGGAAACCAGAGCACCTTGCCCTGCGTCTGAGCCAGGGCATGGGAGAGGATGGCGTGCTGGGTTGGGGTGAGTTTGCTGGACATGTTTGCTCCTTGCGTGTGTTGATGACGTTCGTATGAACGCTCTTCTTCCCGAGGAAGCCAAGTCATTCCAGAGCTTCTGTCGCTTATTTCTTGATCACCACCCCGACATGCCCCGAAGTGCCCCTACACCGTGCCGATACCCGGGATGCGGGGCGGTACTGGCAAGCCCGGGCTTTTGTCCCCAACACCGAGCCAGCGCGCACCATGATTACGGGCGGGCAAGGCGTAGCTTCGACGCCGAGGTGGGTTTCTACCAGTCCAAGGACTGGCGGGTGTTGAGGGCGGCAGTGCTGCGCGAGAGCCCCCTTTGCGTGGTCTGTAAGGCCAAGGATCGACTGGTTGCGGCTGGGGTGGTGGATCACGTGGTACCGCTCAAGGACGGTGGTGCCCGCTTTGATAGGGCCAACCTGCAGCCTCTCTGCGTCTCTTGCCACAACCGCAAGACGGCCAGAGAGACTGCCGGCAGGCGCTAGACCCCCTTGCCCACGGGTAGGGGGGTCAAATCTCTACGGTTGGGCGGCGAAGATGCGCGCGCCTGCCCAAATTTTTCCGCGTGCAAATTGAAACAGGGGGGGATCCCCCCGGATGAGGACATTCATGGCCGGTCGTAAGCCGCTGCCGACCAAGGTCAAGCAGATCAAAGGAACGCTCCAGAAGTGCCGCACGAACCTGCGGGAACCCAAGCCCCAAGGGGATCTGGTCGATCCCCCGGATTACATGCCCGAGGGGGCCAAGGCCGCTTGGCGCTATGCGTTGGAATGCGCACCGCCCCATCTGCTCAAGCGCCTGGACATGTCGGTACTGGAAATCTGGGCCTGCGCCGCAGACCTGTATCGCAAAGCCCAGGCAGGCATCGCCAAGACTGGCCTGCTGGTCAAAGCCCCCAACACGGGCGTGCCGATGCAGTCACCTTATCTGGCCATTGCCAACAAGCAGGCTCAGATCATGACCAAGGCTGCCACGGAGATGGGCTTCACCCCGGCTTCGCGTTCGAGGGTCGCATTGCCGATTGAGTCTGCCGAAGATGCCTTTGACCCATGGGCGGACATTGCTGGGTAAGAAATGGGGATCGCT